>JBKJNN010000129.1:0-4725 GCA_046593625.1 Gemmatimonadaceae bacterium
CTGAACGCGACCACCTCGCAGTGGCGATGCGCTGGACTGCGACGAACATCACGCCGGCGGAAGAAATTGTCGTGAAGTAAAGCCAGTTGACGAGCAATGCCTGCCAAACGCGATCGACTCCCATCACCGCACCAGCGATGAAGGTGATCAACCCGATTACGCCGAGTACGATTGCACCGGTGTAGAGAGACCGCGGAATCGGACGGGAGGTGCCGGCCAGGATTTCGTCACGCGTCGGCACGTGGACGTGTGTGTCGCTCACAGTTGAATCTCCCGCTTCGTCGAATCTGGCGCCTGATGCCCACTCTCAGGCGCAGCAACACCGGCAGGCGCGACAACGACCGAGTCATTTGCAACTTTCGGAATCGTCGTCGCTCCGGCACCGCCCCTGATGTCGCCACGCATCGTCATGTATGGAGCTGGACGTGTAGGCGCTGTTCGCGTCGAGCCGTAAAGCTTGTCACCAGTAACACCGGGAGCAGCGAGCGCTCCCGTGGGAACCTGCTGCCCTGCTGTGCCCTGCAGTCCTCGCATATAGTTCACGACATCCCATCGATCCGGCTCCTCGATCCGGTTGTACGACGGCATCAGCCCGCGCCCGTTTCGAATCATTCCGAAGATGTAACCGTCGGACCTGCCACGCGTGACGTCGGTGATGAGATTGATGCCTGGCATCCCGAACTTGGTCGCGGGCCCGTCGCCCATGCCCGCATCGCCGTGACAGGGCTGACAATTCACCTGATAATATTTCCTGCCGTTCTCGAGAGACCGAGTAGTGATCGGATGCGGATTCGGAAGCCCGGCCATCGAGTCGATCGTGCCGGGAAGAGGCTGATACGAAACCTGGAATCCGGCGACTGCCATTCCAGTAATCGGAACAGACATCTGCGGGTTGCCACGCGACGGAGTCAGGCTGTCCTTCACGGGCTCCCACGTCCAGAGCGACGGCTGCCGCTTGAAATCCGTGAACCATTCGCAACCTGTCGCACCAAGAATGAAAGGTGAGGCAAGGACGAGACTGCGAAGCTTAGCGTTCACCACGCACCTCCACAGCTCCGTTGCTCCTGAGCAGAGATTCTGCTTCGGCGGCCTTATCCGGCGGACACTCCACCCAAACGCCGTAATCGCCGCCGCTGAACCGCGGATCGTAGCCCACAGTCATCGTGAGACGTGGAACTCGCGCGTTGATGAATAATCCAAACACGGTCGCCAGTCCGCCGAACAGCACCATGCACTCAAAACCGAAAATTGTGTACGGCACCCACGACGCGATCGGCTTTCCACCCACAACCAGGGGCCAGTAATCAGAAGTCCATATCGCGATCCAGTAACCGAACATCGCGCCTAACAGTCCACCAATCAGCGTGAATTTCCTCACCGGACTGGGCTTTGCTTCGATCGCATGATCGAACTCGTGCCGCGGAGTCGGTGAATAGACCGTCAACGGGCCGAGCTTCTCCTTCTGAAGAGCCTCGATTGCGTCCACTGCGGCGTCGAGCTCACGGAATGCACCAATTACTCCAGGCATCAGGCGCTCTCCCCCGGAGTGGCAGTGTCGTACTCGAGATGCGAACCAGACGGATTGATTCCGTGATCATGCGCGCGTCGCACTTTGGGCGGAATGATTTCCTTCACCTCGGAGATCGCAATCACGGGCAGCTGCTTGATGAACAGCAGGAACCACATCGAGAACCAGCCGAAGCTGCCGGCGAGAATCGCGAAGTCCACCCACGTCGGACGATAGCTCGTCCATTGCCACGGCTCGAACTCGTGCGATAGCGACGGCACGACGATGACGAAACGCTCGAACCACATGCCAAGGTTGATGAAGAACGACAGAATGAACAGCCATGTCGGGTTACGGCGCCAGCTCTGCTTAAACAGAGAGAGCGGCAGAACCATGTTGCACATGTAGAGAATTACAGACGCCCACCACCACTGTCCCCAGATCCGATTGGCGAAGAAGCTCTGCTCCGGCTCGTTGCCGCTGTACCACGCAACGAACCACTCCGTCATGTACGCGCATCCGACAACCAGCGACGTGAAGAGGCAAAGCTTCGCAGCAGCGTCGAGATGATTGATCGTGACGTAGTGCTGAAGGCCGAACCACTTCCGGAGCGGAATGATGATCGTGAAGACCATTCCGATGCCGGAGAAAATTGCGCCTGCAACGAAGTACGGCGGAAAGATCGTCGTGTGCCAGCCAGGCGTCAGCGCCATGGCAAAGTCGAAGGAAACGACTGAGTGCACCGAGAGCACGAGTGGCGTCGAGAACGCTGCGAGGAAGAGGTAGGCCCTCGCAAAGTGACGCCACTCCCTGTCCGAATTTCTCCAACCGAGTGATAGAACGCCGTAGATTCTCTTTCTTACCGGATTCTTCTCGCGATCGCGGAGAACCGCGATGTCTGGAATGAGTCCGATGTAGAGGAACGTCGAAGAGATCGTGAGGTACGTGAGAATCGCGAACACGTCCCACACGAGCGGGCTCTTGAACTGCGGCCAGATGTAACGCCAGTTCGGATACGGAATCAGCCAGAAGAATTTCCACGGACGCCCGAGGTGAAGAATCGGGAAGAGTCCGGCAGTCATGACGGCGAACACCGTCATCGCTTCGGCGCATCTGTAAATCGTTGTGCGGAAACCCGCGCGGAACAGGTACAGAATCGCGGAGATCAGCGTCCCCGCGTGACCGATACCGACCCAGAATACGAAGGTGATGATGTACACACCCCACATCACCGGTGGGTTGTATCCCGCGACACCGAGTCCAGTGTAAATCTGGTAGGTCCATGCGAGCGCGCCGATGATCAGGAACAGTATCGCGACGCCAAGCCCGATGAACCAGGCAAGCGTCGGATGAAGCGTTCCAGTTATGTCGCGATCGACCTGCTCGTAATCCTTGACAGCGGGCAGCTGAACGTCGGCGCTCGCGATGTTCGGGCGACGCGGCTCATCGCGCGAAGGTCTGGCGAGGGTTGCCATTATGCAGCACCTCCCGGGCGATTGACCTTCTTGAGATAGACCACAGCGGTATAAGTGTTGAGCTCTTCAAATACGTGGTAAGCGCGCTCGTCACTGACCAGCTTAGAAACCGTCCACCGCTCGTCAGCAGCATCGCCGAACGTGATGGCGCGCGACGGACATGCTTCTGCACACGCAGTCGTGAATTCGTCTGGTTCTATCCCACGATGTTCGAGTGCAGCGCGGTTTTCGGTTTCGCGGATTCGCTGCACACAGAACGTGCACTTCTCCATGACGCCCTTGCCACGAACGGTGACATCGGGATTGAGCTGCCAGTTAAGCGGCTCCGGGAAAGCGTACTGATCGCGGGCCGGCTCGCCGTAACCGAACCAGTTGAAGTAACGAACCTTGTACGGGCAGTTGTTGGAGCAGTAGCGCGTTCCGACGCAGCGGTTGTAGACCTGCACGTTCAATCCGTCAGGCGCGTGGTATGTCGCGTACACCGGGCACACCGGTTCGCACGGTGCGTTGCCGCAGTGCTGGCAAAGCATCGGAACGAAGCGCGTGTCGAAATCGGCACCGCCATCCTCGCCGCCTTCGTAGTAGCGCTCGAGCCTGATCCACTCCATCTCGCGACTGCGCGTGATGTTGGCGCCGAATCCGGTGCGATCGGGAAGGAAGCGCGCACCCTGCCAGTCTGCACCAACTGTCGGGATGTTGTTCTCTGCATAACAAGCAGTGACGCACGCCGAACAACCTGTGCAGCGTGCGAGGTCGATCGTCATCGCCCACCGGCGCTTTGCCATCCCGCTCCAGTGGTTCGGATCGTACATCCCCTTCTCTTTCGACTTGAGCTCAGGCCCGCCAAGCTCGCCCTGCGCATCATTTGCAGTCGGAGAGCGAAGTCCCGGGAGAAACTCGTGACTTGCGTCGCCTGGAAATTCAGACTCGCCACCCTCCGCACCGTGAGCGCCTTCGGTAGCGTGTTCCGCACCCTTCGCTTCAGCACCAGCGTGACCGATATCACCAACCACAATTGCCTGACCGATGCCGCGTCCGTGTTGCCTTGAAGAACCTTCAGTCGTTACCAGGCGCGCGTGACCACCTTCCTTCGTTACTGTCGCGCGCATGGACCCGTAACTCACGGCACCCGAGCGATCTTCGGAATACGCAACAAGATTGAACGCATTCTGGCCGGCCTTCGCATAACGCCCCGCTACTTCGGAGTGTCCGCGCCCAGCGGCGACAGCAACGGTGTCGGGACGAATGCCGAGGTACGCATAAACGGGTAGCGTGAGACTTCCGGCCGGTGTTGTCACAGTCACGTGATCACCGTTCTCTACGCCGAGTCGCTTGGCCGTCGATGGATGAATCTCAGCTACAGTTTGCCACGCAATTTTTGTTACCGGGCAAGGCAGCTCCTGCAGCCACGGCTTGTTCGCTCCGTCTCCCATTCCGAGTACCGGATGCGGATAGACGAGCAGGAACATGTCGCCGTTGGACGGCTGTGCGACAACTGGCGTCGGCAGCGCGCGCGCAGCGGCGGTCGACGCGCGTGTACCCGATGCAATTCCTTTTGGCAACGCAGCAGCTAGTCCGTTCGCACCGCCCGGGAATTGCGAAGTGAAGAGCGTCCTGTAATCGACAGCGGTGCCGGCAGCTCCGCCCATCCGCGTAATTGCCAGAAGCACATCGGCGGTCGAGCGCGTGTCGAAAACCGGATCCATCGCGGGTTGCTGCAACGACAGCGTTCCACGAACCGGC
>JBKJNN010000071.1:0-19654 GCA_046593625.1 Gemmatimonadaceae bacterium
CCGAAGCGCGGTGGATCAGTATCTCGCGCGCAGTGCCAAGCAGGATGTTGTCGCGCGGAAGTCGAACATGGACAAAACCGGAGTGTTCACCGGAGCATACGCCACCAATCCTGCCACGGGAAAGGAAGTGCCGGTGTGGATTTCCGATTACGTGCTGATGGAGTATGGAACGGGTGCAATCATGGCTGTCCCGGGGCATGACGAGCGCGATTTCGAGTTCGCGAAGGTTTTCGGGCTGCCGGTAGTTCGCGTGGTGTGCGCCGAGGGGGATGATCCGTCCGCTCCGCTTGAAGAGGCATTCACGGAGAACGAGCGGGGAATTATAGTGAACTCCGGCGAGTTTGATGGAATGCCTGTCGCGGAGGCAAAGCGCGGAATAACTGCGATGCTCGAAGCAAAGGGTGCGGGCAAGGCCGTCGTGAATTTCCGCCTGCACGACTGGTGCATCTCGCGGCAGCGGTACTGGGGCCCGCCTATTCCTATCATCTACTGCGATGAGTGCGGTGCGGTGCCGGTACCTGAGAAGGACCTGCCCGTCCTGCTCCCGCACGTGGACGATTTCAAGCCGGATGACTCTGGTGTCTCACCGCTCGCGCGCCACGAAGAGTGGTACGTCGTAGCGTGTCCTCAGTGCGGCAAGTCAGGACGTCGCGAGACCGATGTGTCCGATACGTTTCTCGACAGTGCGTGGTATTTCCTTCGTTATCCGAGTGTGGGCATAGACGAGGTGCCGTTCGATGCAGCCGTAACGCAGAAGTGGCTTCCGGTGAACAGCTACATCGGCGGCAATGAGCACGCGGTACTGCATCTCCTGTATTCGCGATTCGTGACCATGGTGCTTCACGATATGGGATTCCTGAATTTCGAGGAGCCGTTCACGCGCTTTCGCGCGCATGGCCTCATCATCAGGAATGGCGCGAAGATGTCGAAGAGCCGGGGTAACGTTGTAAATCCTGACGATTACATCGAGAAGTGGGGAGCGGATGCATTCCGCACGTATCTCATGTTCCTGGGACCGTTCGAGGAGGGTGGAGATTTCCGCGACGCCAGCATTTCCGGTGTGAAGCGTTTTCTCGACCGCCTGTGGGCATCGGTGCACACGGCTGTGGACGTTGATACCTCGAACGGCTCAGGCGATCCGGATGTGATGCGGAAGCTGCACCAGACAATTCAGAAGGTTGGGGAAGACCTCCCGCGCCTCAGTTACAACACGTCAGTTGCGGCCATGATGGAGTACATGAACGTGCTTCGCCGCGGCGAGCGCACGCCTCAGCGCGCCGAGGTGGAGCCGGTGGTGCAGTTAGTGTCGCCATTCGCGCCGCATATCGCCGAGGAGCTGTGGCAGAAGCTCGGCCACGAGGAGAGTGTGTTCGATGCGGGCTGGCCGGCGTTCGACGAGCGTCTCACGGTGGAAGACACGATAGATCTCGTAGTCCAGGTCAACGGCAAGACGCGCGGGAAGATTTCAGTGCTAAAGGAGATAAATCAGGACGGTGCCGTTGCCGCCGCGATGCGCGAGCCAGCTATCGCAAAGTTCATCACGGGCGAGCCAAGGAAAATCATCTTCGTGCCCGGGAGGCTGCTGAACATCGTAGCGTAGTTCCTCTGCGTCTCTGCGTCTCTGTCTCCTCTGCGCCTCGGCACCTGTTCAAAACAGGTGCCCCACCCATCCCCCGACGTAATACCCGACGATCGCAACCCCGAGTCCAACGACGAACATGTCGAGACCCGAGCGGAACACACTGCGGCCGGTAAACACAGATCTCGTCGCTCCGACGAGAAAGTGCGACAGCATCGAGAAGGCGAATGACAGAAAAATCGCGGTCGAGCCACTGGCGATGAAGAACGGGAACACCGGAATGATCGCTCCGAATGCAGTCGCTATGCCCGTAACCCATCCTTCACGCAGCGGTGAGATTGTCTGCTCCCCGATCTTCAGCTCCTCCTGCACCTGCTCCTGGAGCATCTTCTCCGGGTCTGCCATCACCTGTGTCGCGAGATCGTACGCGGCTTTTGCGTCGATGCCCTTCGCCTCGTATATCAACGCCAGCTCGTCGCGCTCGATCTCCGGCATGAGCGCTACTTCATCGCGCTCCATCGCGATCTCGTAGTCGTAAACTTCGCGTTCGCTCTTTGCGGCGAGATAACCGCTCGATCCCATCGACAGCGCGTCAGCGATGAGTCCCGCAACACCAGCCACAATCACGGCCGAGTGCTGCGAAGTGGCCGAGGCACCAATGACGCCGGCTACAAGGCCGAAGTTGGCGGTGAGTCCATCGTTGAATCCGTATACGACGTTGCGAAGAAATCCGCCGGATTCGGTGCGATGCCATGGTTCGCCGCTCTTTCCTGCAATGCCTGCCAGCGTCATCGCATGCTCTGCGGATTCTTTCGCGAGCGTCAGCGCCTCACCGCCACCAGCAACACCGGCAGGCGTCGCACGATGCATGTCGAGATACGCCTTTACCTCCCGCCCTTCTTCCTTGAGAAGCATCGGCAGCAGAAAGCCAGGCCCGAACATCTTCCCAAAAAAAGCCAGCATCCGCGCCCGCCCGCTCGGCTTGAATTTCTTCGGGGCGTGCCCATGTTCGGCCAGTAAGTCGCCCCAGACGACGACGTGCCTGTCCTCGACCGCCGCGAGCCTTGCGTAGATGTCCTTCTTCTTCTGATCGGGCTCGGCTTCGGAGAGAATGCGATAGAGAAACGCTGCGTCAGCTTCGTCCTGCCAGTGGTGCTCAAACGTATGAACGTCCGGCACGTGGCGCTCTCCGGCTGCTGGTTCGGCGGTTGTGGCCATTCTTCAAATATGCCCGCAGCGCCACGCTTTTGGCACCGGCAACCTTAGTTGTGCCGTGTGTTGTCTAACCGGCATGAACGCAACTGAAAGGAGAATACAATGCGTGTGATCGTATCGGCGTTTGCCGGAGCGGCTATGCTGGGGCTTGCAGCCACCCTCGGAGCGCAACAGAAGACACCGGCCCCGCGGCGGGAGCCCATGCCGATGAGGATTGCCGCCCCGGATGGCGAGGGCTGTGCAACCAGGGATGGCAAAACGGAGTGCCGAATAATCCGGATGTCCTCCGACTCAAGTCTCATGAAGAGGGCCGCCATTGGCGTGCAGCTGAGTCCTACGGGAACAGTACGCGATACGCTCGGCGTCTTCGTCTCACGGGTCACGCCCAAGGGGCCCGCCGAGAACGCGGGTATCATCGAAGGTGATCGCATCGTGTCGATCAACGGTGTGGACCTTCGCGTGAACGCGGCAGATGCGGGCGACAGCTACGCGGCGCAGCTTCCTTCGCGTCGGCTCAACCGCGAAGTCGCCAAGCTTTCTCCGGGAAATGTGGCGAGTGTGAGGGTCTATTCAGGCGGGCGGGTTCGCGATGTCCAGGTGACAGTTGGCCGCGCGTCCGACATGCAGATGGCTGGAGGTTTTGGGATGTCGATGGACGGATTCCCGGGTCTCATGCTGCGCAATGGTCCCGAGATGGACGGAATGCGGATGCGCGTTCGGGAGATGCCGGGAATGATGGGTTCACCGCGCATTCGCATCAGCCGCGACGGCGATGATGAAGTCGTCATCGAGCGGGACAGGAAGGTAGAAGTAGAGAAGAAGGCGAAGGAAAAAGTAAAGAAATAGTCAGCGGCCGAAGGGGTGTTCCAGGCTCAGATAAAGGAACGCCCCCCGCTCTCCCTTGCTGGCTCCCACACCGATGGGAAATGCAACGCCGGGGACAATCTGAAGGCCCGATGGAAAGTTGGCCGCTGCACGGAATCCGGGTGCGATCAGAAACGATTCCGTTGAAGCCGTTTGGTCGTTCCCGATGACTTCGCTTCCCCTCGAATAAATGGCCTCTACCATGGGCTGGAAAATCGAGCTGGCAGTGACGATAAAGCTCTGTCCGACGAACCAGTCGCCAATGCGTGCGCGATCGCCCACCGGATTTCTCGCCGAGCCTGTTGTGGAAGCCCCAACATTCGAATGAGACGCGATAAACGGTGAAATCACGTAACTCACCGGCAGGTTGAACTCGACGCCCACCGCGCCATTTCCGCGGGCCCGTTTCCAATCGCCCGTAGGCAGGATCAGCGACGCACGCGGCGACACCGCGAGGCGGGTCGTCCCGTCGCCTGTGAGTTGATAGCGGTAATTGATTCCGATGTCGCCAATCCCCGTGCCTCCGCCAATCCGCGAAATTGAAACGTCATAGCTGAGCTGGTGACGAATGGAGCGGACAGGCCACTCCTGTGCGAACCCAAAATCGAAGTCACTCGTTCCGCGATTCAGGCGATAAGTCCCGATGTGCTGAACGACACCGGCTTCCTGGTTGTAGGCTTCCTCCACGAGGAAGCTGTTATCCTGAATGACCGGTGAGGATGTTGATGCGGAATCTTGCGGCTGTGCGGCGGCCTGCGAGGCAGCCGAAAGCAGCAGGAGTATCAATGGGAGTCGCATTCGGCATAAGTTACAAATCATGGCGAAAGACGATAGACCGGCTCACAATCCCGATCAGTTATCGAAGACCAGGCTCGACAAGTGGCTCTGGGCTGCGCGGTTTTACAAGACGCGCGGCCTCGCTGCTGATGCTGTGGATTCCGGCAAAGTCGAGGTCAACGGAGAACGGGCGAAACGTTCGCGGCATGTTCAAACGGGTGACCGGCTTCGCATCCGCATCGGGCCCTACGAGCACATCGTGATGGTTCGCGGAGTTTCCGATAAGCGGGGCGCAGCTCCAATCGCACAACTTCTGTACGAGGAAGAACCCGAGAGCTTCAAGGCGCGCGAAGCGATGGCCGCTCACGTGCGCTCGATGAACGCTTCAACCGGCTATGACACCGGCCGCCCCACCAAGAAAGACCGCCGCGATATCGAGCGGGTCAGGCGACGCAACTAGAGCTCGAGCTGCGCTCCCAGTTCCACCACCCGGTTGGGAGGTATGCCGAAGTATTCCGTAGCCGAGCGTGAATTTCGTGACATGAAGACGTAGAGCTTCTTCCGCCACATGGCTAGATCATGCTTCGAGTCCCGGCGCGGAATCAATCGCTCGCGGCCAAGGTAGTAGGAGGTTTTCAGTGTTTCGGATGCAATGCCGGCGTCCTTGCATCTCGCAAGTATTTCGGGAACGTTCGCGGTTTCCATGAAGCCGTACCGCGCCTTCACGCGCCAGAAGCCCTCCCTCAGCTCGGTAACCTGAATGCGCTCGTCTTCAGGAATCTCGGGCACGGGCGCCGACAGGACAGAGAGAAGCACCACCTGCTGGTGCAGCACCTTGTTGTGCTTGACGTGGTGCAGCAGCACCAGCGGTGCACCCGACGGATCAGAAGTCATGAACACTGCCGTGCCCGGCACCCTCGGTGGCTTCTGCTCGGCAACTGAATTGAGGAACATGTCAATCGGGAACGCGGCCCTCGTGAGCAGCTTCTGGACAATTCTGCGCCCCTGGTACCACGTGGTCATCAATGTGAAAATTGCGAGCCCGATAACGATGGGGACCCAGCCGCCGTGCAGAATCTTGAGAGCGTTCGATCCGAAGAACGCGAGATCTATCACGAGGAAAAAGAGAGCAAGGGATCCTGCCTGGAGCAGTCCCCAGTTCCACCGGGACCGGGCAAGGACGTAGTAGAGCACGGTGGTAATCGCCATCGTACCTGTAACCGCAATTCCGTACGCGGCGCCGAGCGCGCTCACTGACCTGAAGCCGAGCACTATGAGGAGGCACCCGATCATCAGTGCGGTGTTGACCTCGGGAATGTAGATCTGGCCCTGCTCGGTCTTGGACGTGTGAATGATGTTGACGCGCGGAGAATATCCGAGCTGCACTGCCTGCTGCGTCAATGAGAAGGCGCCCGATATGAGTGCCTGTGAAGCGATGATCGCCGCCATGGTCGCTAGCGCCACCAGTGGATAGAGCAGAGCACGCGGTGCGAGCATGAAAAACGGATTCTCAGCGGCAGCGGGTTCGCGAAGAATGAGAGCGCCCTGCCCGAAGTAGTTCAGCAGCAATGCCGGGAGGACCAGATAGAACCAAGCCATTCGAATTGGCCGTTGTCCGAAGTGCCCCATGTCCGCGTAGAGAGCTTCGCCGCCTGTAACTACGAGGACTACCGCGCCAAGCAGGACGAATGCCTGTTTCCCGTGGGTCAGGAAGAACCGGAACCCATACAGCGGATTTACGGCGGCGAGAATTTCGGGTGCGAGACTCACTTCATAGATGCCGAGGGCGGCAATGGTGACGAACCAGACCATCATCACGGGACCGAAGATGCGTCCCACTTTCGTCGTGCCTTTCTTCTGCACCAGAAAGAGGCCTAGCAGAATGGCGAGGGTGAATGGAACCACGACCAGTCGCAACTTCGGGGTAATGACTTCCAGGCCTTCCATCGCACCCAGGACGGAGATTGCCGGTGTGATGACGCCGTCTCCGTAGAGAAGAGCTGCGCCGACGAGCCCCAGTCCGACGATGATCTGCTTGCGGAGCTTGTCTCCGTCGCGCCTCTGCTGCTGGAGAATGAGCGCGAGCAGAGCGAGCACGCCGCCTTCGCCCCGGTTGTCGGCTCTCAGGATGAAAATCAGGTACTTGACGGTTACAACGAGGATGAGGGCCCAGACCACGAGGGAGAGCACGCCGTAGACGTTGTCCGGCGTAGGGCTGATGCCATACTCCTTTTTGAAACACTCGCGGAGCGCGTATAGCGGGCTCGTCCCGATATCGCCGTAGACGACGCCGAGTGCGACTAGAGTAAGCTGCCTGAGCCGTTTTCCTGAAGGAGGCGGCTCGTTGTGATCCGAGATGTTTCTGGCCCAGTAAGGGAGAACATGAATCTCAACTGTCCAGGCGCGGCAATCAACTCCGGACCGGTAACGTATTGCGGGTTACGGACTGCGAACGGTACTGCACGACGGACTGCGGACTACGGACTGCGGACCGTACTGCACTGCGGACTGCTGACGTACTGCGGAATACGGACTGCGGACGGTACTGCACTGCGGACTGCTGACGTACTGCGGAATACGGACTGCGGGGACGGACTGCGGGGACGGACTTCGGCCTCTACATCTCCAGCTGAGCCCCCAGCTCTACCACTCTGTTGGGCGGGATCGAAAAGTACTCGGTGGCAGTTCTCGAATTGCGGGACATGAAGATGTACAGCTTCTTTCGCCACCTCGCGAGCTTGCCCTTGCCGCTCGGCAGAAGCCTCTCGCGGCCCAGGAAATAAGTGGTATCCCGGCGGTCCGCCACCACTCCCAGCGCCCGGCACTCGGCGAGAATCTGGGGGACGTTTGTGGTCTCCATGAAGCCGTAGCGGGCGATTACGCGCCAGAAACCCTGACCGAGGTCAGTGACGGTGAGCCGTTCTTCATCCGGCACCTGCGGAACGTTGGTGGCGGCGATGGACAGCAGTATCACCTGCTCGAGAAGTGTTTTGTTATGCCTGAGGTGATGCAGCAGAACGAGCGGCGCACCTTCGGGGTTGGATGTCATGAAGACGGCCGTGCCAGGTGCCCTGAACGGCTTCCGCTTTTTCACATCGGCCATGAAGAGATCAATGGGCAGCGAGCCTCGCGCGAGCAGTGCCTGCACGACCGATCTGCCCTTGTTCCACGTCGTCATCAGGGTAAACACGATCGTCGCGATGAGGAGGGGAACCCAGCCACCGTGCACGATCTTGAGCATGTTCGAACCGAAGAAGCTGAGGTCCACGATGAGGAACATCGTCGCCAGCCCGATCACCTTCGGCAGGCTCCATTTCCAGCGGCCACGGGCGAGAATTGAGAAGAGTATCGTGCTGATCGCCATCGATCCTGTCACGGCGATGCCGTACGCTGCGCCGAGTGCGCTGGTGGAACGAAATCCGACGACGATTGCAAGGCAGCCCACCATCAGGGCCCTGTTCACTTCGGGAATGTAGATCTGGCCGTGCTCCGTCTCCGAGGTATGAATGATCGTCATTCGGGGACAATAGCCGAGCTGAATGCACTGCTGAGTGATTGAGAACGCACCCGATATGAGCGCCTGCGAGGCGATCACCGCCGCGGCCGTTGCAAGTGCAACCATCGGGTAAAGGAGAGCTCGCGGAGCGAGGAGGAAAAATGGATTGGCCGCAGCGGCAGGTTCTCTCAGTACGAGCGCGGCCTGCCCGAAGTAGTTCAGCATCAGCGCCGGGAGTACCAGCGCAAACCAGGCAGTCCGAATCGGCTTTCTGCCGAAGTGTCCCATATCCGCGTACAGTGCTTCCGCGCCTGTAACCGCCAGTACAACGGCGCCGAGTATGATGAATGCAGCAAAGCCATTGCGAACGAAGAACATGACGCCATGCCAGGGATTGATGGCGAGCAGAATTTCGGGCGCATTCATTATTTCCTTGATGCCCAGTATCGCGATGGTGATGAACCACAGAACCATCACCGGGCCGAACACTCTTCCAACTTTCGCCGTTCCTTTTTTCTGGAAGAGAAACAGCGTAAGCAGAATGAGAATCGTGGAGGGCACTACCAGGATATGAAACTGCGGCGCGATTACTTCGAGGCCTTCAGTTGCGCCGAGTACTGACATGGCGGGTGTGATCACTCCATCGCCGTAGAGCAGCGCAGCTCCGGTGAGGCCGAGTGCGACGATGACGAAGCGCTTCATGTCCTTGTCCAGGCGCTGGTGTCCCTGGAGGATCAGCGCGAGCAGGGCAAGCTCACCACCTTCACCGCGGTTGTCCGCCCGCATGATGAAGACGATGTACTTGATGCTCACAACGAGAATGAGCGCCCACAGTATGAGCGACAGCGAGCCCATGACATTTTCGGGGCTCGGAATGAGGCCGTGCTCTTCCTTGAACACTTCGCGAATAGCGTACAGCGGGCTGGTGCCGATGTCGCCATAGACGACGCCAACCGCGAGCAGGGTGAGCTTCGCGAGGCGCTTGCCTTGGGGGTTTTCTTTTGATTGCGTGCTGATTGGACAGGTTCTCGCTTGGTTACGACAAAAGGTAAGAAAGGAACAAGTTTCATGCCGCCGTTGAACCGCGTTTGGGCACGGCCATTGCTAATACAGATGGTGTGCCGCAACCGGC
The DNA here is from genome assembly GCA_046593625.1 of Gemmatimonadaceae bacterium. GTDB lineage: Bacteria > Gemmatimonadota > Gemmatimonadetes > Gemmatimonadales > Gemmatimonadaceae > UBA4720. Next base: position 9,064 of record JBKJNN010000071.1, read on the forward strand.
GGTAAAACAAACAGAATCGAAGCGGAGGAATATATGGATAAGGACCTCGAACAGCGCGGCCTTGAGAATCAGGTGAAGGGAAGCGCCAAGGAAATGGAAGGACAGGTTCGCGGTGACGTCGGCGATGCTACCGATGACCATAGCGAGCACCTCAAGGGTCGCGCCAAGGAGCTCGAAGGCAAGATTCAGAAGAACTTCGGCAAGGCCGAAAAGAAAATCGACGACGCAGTCTGAGTACTGCTCGACAGATTAAAAGAGCGGGCCCCGAATTCCGGGGCCCGCTCTCTTTTTGCCCTTCAGTGGCTCATTCCGCTCTATTCGTAGCGCAGCGCCACGATCGGATCGAGTGCTGCCGCCCTGCGCGCTGGCCATACTCCGAATAGCACACCGACAGTTGCCGAGAAGACAAACGCCAGCATCACGGAAGAAATATCTACCGTGGTGTTGAAGCCTCCGAGGCTGCTCAGGGCCATGGCGCCGCCGGTGCCAAGCAATACTCCTACGAGGCCACCGAGAAGGCAAAGAACAATCGCCTCGATCAGGAACTGAAAGAGGATCGCGATTTTGGTAGCGCCGAGCGCTTTCCGGACACCTATCTCGCGGGTTCTCTCTGTCACTGAAACGAGCATGATGTTCATGATACCGATGCCGCCGACCAGAAGACTGACCGCGGCAATACCCGCCAGGAGAAACGTGAACGTTTTCGTGGTTTCCGCGAAAGTGTTCAGGAACTCCGCCTGGTTGCGGATGTCGAAATCATCCTTCTTGTCGGGCGTCAGGCGGTGCTCACGACGCAGGATTGCCTGAATTTCGGCCTGTGCCTGCGGGATCTCCGCCTCACTGGCGGCGAGGACGTTGATGGAGTTCAGGTCTGACGTTCCCATGAGGCGATTTTGAGCCGTGGTCAGGGGAATGACTGCAATGTCGTCCGGGTCGCCGCCAAACCCACCGGTGCTTCCCTTGGACTCCAGCACTCCGATGACCTCGAACTGGAGACCGCCGATGCGCACGCTTTCTCCGATTAGTGCCTCCGGAGTCTGCAAACCAAGATTCGTGATGACGGCAGATCCCACTACGGCTACTCTGCGCATTCCAGCTTCTTCGGATTCGTTAAAGAATCGGCCTGCCGCGAGCTTGAACTTGCGAATCTCGGGAAACTGTGGAAGCGCGCCTGTTACCTGCGTCTGCGCGTTCGTGGATCCGAACTGGAGCAGGAGCCGCTTGCTCATCTCGGGTCCGACCGCAGCAAAATATTTCCCGCGCTTTGCGAGGGCAGCTGCATCTTCGACAGTGAGCTTCTGATTGTCCTCGGTGGCCACACCGAATCCCCGGCGTGCTCCCGGTCGGACCGAAAGCAGTGTCGTCCCAAGTCCGGCAATACGCTCACTGATTGAGTTCTGCGCGCCTTTGCCGATAGCCACCATGGCGATGACGGCAGCCACACCAATTACAATGCCGAGCATTGTCAGGAACGAGCGCATCTTGTTGGCGCGGAGCGCGCCAAGCGCGACCATCACGATTTCCTTCGCCAACGTGATGTTTGCGAGGGAGCTTGTCTCACGCGAAGCGGCCGCACTCGGCTTCACACCGGTGCCGCGAAGTGCCGCTCCGCGCTTCGCGGTCCTTTGTACGGGTGCCGTCATCAGTTGCCTCCGCTCCTCTGGCCTCCGCCTCCACTACGTGGCGCTCCACCCTGTGCTCCCTGACCACTCGGCTGTTGACGCTGGAGGCCAGCCGGGCTCACCCGGCTGCGAATCCGGTCGAGATCTGCCTGCTGCTGTGCCTGCATCGCGGCGACGTTCAGTATCGCTACCGAGTCACCCTCACTCAGTCCCGACAGTACTTCCGAGACATCGTAGTTGCTGACGCCAAGCCGTACGACCTTCGGCGTGTACTTGCCGTTGCTCACCAGGAAGACCATTCCCCGGCGGCCGGCGCCCTGACCTCTTTGTCCTGCCGCGCCACCGCTCGGCGAGCGCTGGGCACCACCCGCATCGGATCGCTGCTGCCCGCCTCCCGCTCCACCTTGGCGATTCCGCGCATTACACGCGCGCGCAACCTGCCCGTCGACTCCGGCAGCCTTGTAGATCTTCTGTGACTCTGCCTGCATGGCTTCGCGATCTATCTCGCCGTTCATCATTTTCGTCCGAAGCTCGGCGATTTTTGTCTGAACTTCCGGGTGCTTCGCCAGATCTGCCGTCACCTTCTGGCACTGCTGATCCGTAACTTCCGGCAGGTTAGCGCCACCCTGTCTACCGCCCGGCGCGTTCTGCTGCGAGGCGTTGGATGCGACGCCACCGCCCGTTCGCGATGCGTTGCCTGACGTTCCCTGAGCACCCTGTGCCGCATTACCACCTGCCGGGCCGCCTCCGCCAGCGCGCAGCTGCGCACGCACCGAATCGGGGTTGAGTCCGAGGAGAGTTGCAACCGAAACGACTTCATTGGGGCTCCGTACTGCATCGTTCGAAACAGCAAGCGTGTTATCGCGACGCTCGACCTCGATCGAAACTTCACCGTTCATTCCAGGCATGAGCAGGCCGCTCGAGTTGTTGATGCTGACGAGAACCGGGAACATCGTGACCGATGCCTGAACCGTTGCCTGGGGCTCGATCTTTTCCACCGTTCCCTGGAAGGGACGGTCGGGGAATGCATCGACAGTTACCGTCGCGGGCAATCCGGCGCGAACCTTTCCAATGTCTGTTTCATTCACAAGAGTGCGAACGCGAACCTTGGTGAGGTCTGCCATCTTGAGGATCGTCGTACCGCCGCCGAAGGTGCCGGTGCCGGAGGCGATTACCTGCCCCAGCGCGACGCTCTTCTCGATGATCGTGCCGGAGACAGGAGCGCGGACCGTCGCATCTTCGAGACTCTGAGCGCGCAGATCGAGCGACGCGCGGTTGCGCAACACAGTCGCCTGGGAGTTCGCGTAGTCAACTTCCGCTGCTTCGTTCTCCGCAGAAGTGATGATCCGTTCCTTGAACAGTGCAGTCGCGCGGTCGCGAGCTGCTTTCGAAACGCGCAGCTTGATAACTGCGGCGTCCAGATCTGCCTTTGCCTGAGCGTACGAGTTGCGCGTATCGCGCGTATCGAGCTGCACGAGCAGATCGCCTGGCTTTACGAAGGTTCCCGTCTCCACCGGCATTGCGACGATCTGACCCGAGGATTTCGACTTCACCTCGATGACGTTGATCGGTTCAACTACTCCGGTTGCCTGCGCATCGACCACGATGGTCTGACGCGAAACCGGCTCGACTGGAATGGTGAGTGCGGCTTCTTTCTTCTTGGAACACGCGAGGGCGGAGAATGCAGCCAGCGTGAGGATTGTCTTTCTGTACAAGGTATTACTCCTGGAGATCACGGCCGATGAGCGCTTCGAGCTGCGCCTTGGCCACACGGTAGTCGTAGCGCGCTCTGATCAGAGACGTGCGTGCATTGTCGAGCTGGGTCTGGGACGTAAGCAGGTCGAGCAGGGTTGTTGCGCCGAGCTCGTAACGGCGTTGCTGCACTCGCAGGTCTTCTGTTGCAGCTGCCACGGAAGTGATCTGAATGTCTACCTGCTCGCGGGCAGTAGTCATCTGCCCAAGCGACTGCACCAGCGTCTGTCGCGCGAGATACTTCGCATCTCTCAGTGCAACTTCGGCAACATCTTCAGCCACGATAGCGCGTGCCACACTCACTTCCCGGTTCAACCCATTGAACAGCGGAAAGTTGAGACTGAAACTCAGGTTCTGGTTGTACGAGTACCGCTGGTCTCCGATTCCAAACTTGGGATCGAGTCCACTGCCGCTTCGATTGAAGTTCATGTTCACTGTCGGCAGGAATGCGCTCTTGGCAGAACGAACTCCGGCATGCGCGGCGGAGAGCTGCGCATCTGCCTGTTCGATAGCGGGAGCGCGCTCGACAAGCGACGTCAGCTCGGCAAGATCGGGGATCCTGACGTTCTGGTCGAGAGTGTCGGCTGTGACTGCCGTCACGATGGTCGGCGATGCGACCAGGCGCGACAGCGTCGCGTTTGCCACTCGCAGGTTGTTCTGCGCGGTCAGTATCGCAAGCCGCGCATTGCCGAGTGCAACGACAGCCCGAAGTGAATCGGAAATGGTAGCTGCACCAGCGCGAAGACGTCCGGAGGAGGCCTTGAGCTGCTGGTCCGCCTGCTGAACCTGCGCGCTCGCTGCGCTCTCGGACTCGCGGGCGGCGAGGACATTGTAGTACTGCTGCTTCACCTGCAGCGCCACCTGATACCGCGATGCAATTTCGCCCGCCTCAGCCGCATCCACGTTGGCCTTGGACTGCTTTACGTCGAAGTACCGCCGACCGCCGTCAAACAGCTGAAGGCTGCTCTGGAGACCCGTCGAATAGTTTGTTGGGCTACCGGTGAAGGGAACGAGATTGCCCTGCGTGTCGAAGCGCTCTCCCCGCTGACTTTGACGTCCCGCGGAGACGGAAAAGGTGGGAAGGAAGGCGGCGTAAGATTGCTTGACTGCCGCCTCGGATGTGCGAATTGAGCCCCGGGCCTGAACTGTAGTCAGCGCATTCTGCTGAGCTCTCTGAACCGCCTCCGACAACGTGATCGGCGTGGCTGATGTATCCATCACCTGCGCCGCCAGCGAGGCCGGGATCAGGAACAGTGATGCTGCGGATATGATTGCAATATTTCTCATCTTGGTCCTGGTTGTGCTCTGTCCCGCTCGCGGCGCGCGCGGGCGTCTGCTTCACGCTTTCGGGCCTTGTCGCGCATCGCATCGAGTTTGGTCGCCTGCGCGGGATTGAGGATTCTCTTGAGTTGTTCGTGCGTGCTGTCACTCATCACCTTCGCCACTTTCTGAAGCGAATCCATCTGTGGGCGAATGGGCTTGAACAGTTCACGCATCTGGACGCGCCGGGTGTCCATGATTGAATCGAACTGGGCGCGCTGAGAGGTAGTGAGGTCCAGCTCCTTTGCCATGCTTTCACGCGAAGGCCTGCTTCCACGATTGTGACCGCGGTGAGTAATCCATCGGTCACCCGTAAAGCCAACCGCGATACCGGCAACAAAAGCGGCAAGAAGGAAGAGCAGTGCGTAGCTCTTGGAGCGTTGCATCAGATATTCTCTTTTAATGAGAGAGGAAGTAGCTCAACGCAGCACCATCGACGCCGCGTTCCACCGAGAGCAGCTCGGCCGATGTGGCCACCACTTCGGGAGTGGAGGATTGAAGAACCGAGTCGTATGCAAACTGAGAGTCCGCATCGCCCATCTGCTGGTTGACCACGCCCGCAAGCGCAAAGATTGCCGCCGCTGCAATGAGTGCCGGCTTTGCCCAGGGTGCGAGCTCGTTCCACCATGAAATGTCGGTGCTGCCCTCAGCCTGAATCCGGGAGATGATGCGAGTCTCGAGACCCGACCAGTAAGCATCGCCGCCCGGCGGAAGATAGGCCTCGCGAATCAGTTCAATCACCGATTCGTCAAGCGCATCTCGGTCTGCGGAATTCCTGCCTGGAAATTTTAGTTCGTCGCCCATTTCACCCTCTCATGTCCTGCAGTAAACCGCGCAGCTTCTGCCGCGCGTGGTGGAGGTCGGATCGTGCGGTGCCGCCCGGAATTCCGAGCATTTCCCCGATCTCCACGTGTGTAAAACCTTCTACGTCGTGCAGCACTATCACCGACCTTGCCCGCTCAGGAAGCTGTGCCAGCGCCTGTGCCAGCCGCGTCTTCAGCTCTGCATCCTGCCCCGGATCACGGAAAGGCGATTGAAGAGCGTCGGACAACTCTTCGGTTGTTCGCACCTTTTTGCGCCGGGTGATATCGAGCGCTGCATTGGTGACAATGCGATTGAGCCACGCCCCGAATCCCTGTGAGGAGTCGAATCTGTCGATGGCTCCCCAGGCGCGAATGAAACCGTCCTGTACCGCGTCCTCGGCATCTTCGTGCACCGTCACGATCGCTCGTGCTACGAGGTACGCCCGCCGCTGGTGCAGCCTGACCAGCTCCGCGAAGGCATTGTGATCGCCCGCGCGCGCCGATTCAGCCAGTTTGCGTTCCTCATCAGGGATACGCACCTCGGCTGCTCATTGTTGAGTGCTGCGGGAAAGGGGGGCGGGTCATGTCGGTTGCAGGCAATACGCCTCCGCGCCCCCCATTGTTGGGCTAAATGCCGGCCCTAATGCGCAGCGGGGGGAATTGCGGGTACCGCTGCCGCCGGGGGAGCGTGCGATGCTTCTTCGGCCTTCTTTTCCGCGAAATGCGAATTCGTCAGCCAGACGATGGTCAGAATGACAAGGAACATGACCGAGCCGCCCAGCACGAGGCCGGCGAGTGCTGCGCCAAAATCCTTGCCTCCAGGACGTTGCGCTGTCATGTGAGCTACTCCGCTGAAGGAGGATTGTCTGAAACGCGCACCTTCGTCATGCTGTCATTCGGGCTGATGCTCTTAACTACATCAGCACCATCGGTGACCTTGCCAAACACGGTGTGAACGCCGTTCAGGTGACGGGTGTTGGCCTCGCTCAGCACGACGAAGAACTGGCTGCCGCCGGTATTCTTTCCAGCATGAGCCATCGACAGGGCGCCGAACTCGTGCTTGTGCGGGTTGCCAGCAGTCTCGCACTTGATGTGGTATCCAGGTCCGCCAGTGCCGATGCGACGATCTCCCTCGGGGAGGTCGCGCGACAGAGGATCACCGCCCTGAACGACAAAGTCGGGAATCACACGATGGAACTTGACTCCATCATAATAGCCGTCGTTGGCGAGCTTCTCGAAGTTGGCGACGGTTTCCGGAGCTTCCTTGTCATAAAGCTCGGCGTTCATCGTGCCGCGGTTGGTTTCTATGGTAGCGTATTTCGTCATTGGATTCGGATGTTGGAAGCCTCAAGATACATCAAACGCGGGCAGACGGGCAGATATCGGCGAGCACACATTCGCCACATTTCGGGTTTCGGGCGATGCAGACGCGCCTTCCGTGAAATATCAGAAGATGCGAGAGCAGCGCCCAGTCATCCTGCGGGAAGAGCGGCATCAGCGCCTGCTCCACTTTAACCGGATCTGTCTCGTCGGTGAGGCCAAGCCGCACGCTGAGCCGGCCTACATGAGTGTCCACGACAACCCCGATGTTGAGACCAAAAGCATTTCCGAGAATGACGTTGGCGGTCTTGCGTCCCACTCCCGGGAGCTGGACCAGTTCCTCCATAGTCTGCGGAATTTCGCCGCCGTGGCGCTCCACCACGGCGGCCGACATGCCGAGGAGGCTTTTCGTCTTGTTGCGAAAGAACCCCGTGCTCTGAATGAGCCTCTCCAACTCGGCCGGATCTGCCGCGGAGAGCGAGTTTGCATCGCGGAATGCTTTAAAAAGCGCGGGCGTGACAATGTTCACCCGCTTGTCGGTGCACTGCGCGCTCAGGATGGTGGCAATCAGGAGCTGAAGCGGGTTCTCGAAATCAAGCTCGCAATGAGCATCGGGATACTCCTTTTTCAAACGCTGAAGGATTTCGAGGGAATGTTCTTTCAGCGCCGCACCGCGGAGCTTCCTCCGCTTCACGGGTTTCGTCGGCTTCACTTTCAACATCCTTTCCTCCTTTTCGCTGCAAACTGAAGCACCGCCGATGCGCTTCCTGCGTTGAGTACCTGATCGCGCGCGAGCCACGCTTTGCGAGCCATTCCAACTCCGGATTCGACATTGTTCAGCTCGATCTCAGAGTGCGCATCGGGGCCTATCTCGACAATGACTCCGCGATCACGCGCCTGACGCAGATACCGCCAATCCAGGTCCATGCGGTGTGGATCGCAGTTCAACTCCAGCGCCGCGCCCGTGTCCGCCGCTTTCTCGATGACCGCATCCACATCCAGTGCGTATGCATCGCGCGAAAGCAGCAGCCTCCCGGTTGCGTGGCCGAGTACGGTGAGGCGCGGATCGTCCATGGCGGAGAGAATTCGCCCGGTCATCGCCTTTTCGTCCATCCTGAACTGTGAATGCACCGAGCCAATTATGTACTCGAACGAATCGAGAGTCGTATCGCCGTAATCCAGCTCGCCGGAGGGAAGAATGTCGCACTCGATTCCCTTGAGAATGCGGAAGCCGCCCATATGCGAGTTGAGCTCGTCGATCTCATCGTGCTGACGCTTCACGTCGTCGCGCTTCATCCCGCCTGCGTAGAACGCGGCTTCCGAGTGATCACTGATCCCTATGTACCTCCACCCGTGCTCTCTTGCCGCCTCGGCCATCTCCGCAATGGTGGCACCGCCGTCAGAGTAGGTGGAGTGGCAGTGAAGTGCGCCCTGAATGTCTTCGCTGAAGACGAGCTCGGGCAGTGTTTCATTCGCCGCAGCTTCAATCTCGCCCATGCCTTCGCGCAGTTCAGGCGGAATGTCGGAGAGTGCGAGCGAGGAGAAAAAATCGCCCTCGTCTTTCGGGGAAAGCATCCGGCCCGAAGCGTCATGCAGTCCCGACTCCTCGAGTCTGAATCCGCGCGCGTCGGCAAAGGAGGTGATTTCGGCAATGTGCTCGACGCTTCCTGTCGCCAGCCACAGGGTGAACGCGGCGTCATTGCTGCGGGCGCACCACAGGTTCAGCCGCGTGTCGTCTACGTACCGTATCGAGACCTGGGAACCCTTGCCAATGATTTCCTTCACGGCCGGGGCGTTGCCAAAGGAGCGCGCTACTGCAACCGGATCTGACTTGCATACGGCAACAATGTCGATCTCGCCGATCGTCTCCAGGTGCCGCCGCACTTCGCCGGCAATGATGGCGTCAGTTACATCGGGATGACTGGCGACGTGATCGCGCAGCACGACTGCCTGAGCCAGGCCGCGATAGTAAAGCGATCGCTGTCCGGAATCGCGAGCAAATGAAATTCCTGCAAGCACACGCTCGGCCGTTTTGGGTCCGAATCGCGGAAGTCTTGCCAGTCGTCCGTCGCTGGCTGCCTTCTCCAGATCGTCGAGTGTGTCAATTCCAAGTTCTCGATGGATCTGGCTGACCTTGGCGAGGCCGAGACCGGGCACGCGCGCCATTTGGACGAGGCCGAAAGGGGTGGATTCTGATAACCGGCTCAGGTAGCTCGACTCGCCTGTTTCGATCAACTCGGCGATCACTGACAGCGTGGCTGGCCCTACGTCCTGCGTTTTCGCAAGTCTGCCTGATTTCAGCAGTGGTGTCAGGTCATCGGCGTTCAGGGCAAGAATCGATCGCGCGGCTTTCTGGAATGCGCGCGACTTGAACCTCGGTGCTCCGCTCAGTGAAAGGAGCGAGCCGATCTGGTCGAGAACATGAGCGGCGGTGCGGGTGTCCATTCAGGGCAATATACCCCGAGTGGGAAGCTGTTTACCCTTCCATACCGGCGTGGCCTGGAAGCCGTTCGACCATCTCGTGAAGCTGCTTCTGGATCAGTTCGATTTCCTGCTTGGCGCCGTCGCGGTCGAGCAGCCCGTTTTTCATGTTGATGGAGACGCGATTCATGTACTTGATTTTCATCAGCATCTCATCGGTGGCGCGACGCAGCGACGTATAGCGGCGCTTGTCGGCGCGAGCCCGGTGGTAGCGGCGCGTGAAGTCCTCGAGGTTGAGACGGCGGGCGAACTCTACAGCTTCCTCGATGGTCCTGCCGGGAATGGCTCCGTGATCGGGAATGCCCTCGCCGGTTTCAGGATCGGCAAAGAAAAGACGTCCGATATACTCGATGCCGTCATACGCGATGCGGACGGAAACCGCGCATGGCTTGCCGTCCATTTCGATCGTCGAAAGATGCTGCTGAGTGATTCCGAAATCGGACATTGTGCGCGGTTCAGCGTGGGTCAGTCGTGGCCAGAAAACTGTCGAGTGAGGCAAACAGTCGGCCAGGCTGTTCAACGTATGGCACGTGGCCGCAATCGTCCAGCAGCACTAGCTCCGCGCCCATTGCTTTAGCCCCCTCGATTGAAGACGCCATCGGGATCGGATCGTCACGCCCGTGGATGAAAAGGGTGGGGAAGCCCATGGGGGCAAGGTCCCGAAGCAGGTTGTAGTCGTCGCCGAGGCTTTCCCAGACCGACGTCTGCACCCGGCCTGTTACCCGGAACGGCGTGAGGTTATGCGCATTCGCAGGATCGGCAAAATACGGAGCGACTGCGAGTTCGAAAGCGCGCTGTCTGTAGGCCTCAGGGTCGCGCTCGCGCAGCCCTGATGCGGCAAGCTCCTCCCGCATCGACCGAATCTCCATTCCGTTCTGCCTTTGTGCGAACTCTGCTTCGAACTGTCTCCGGTATTCCATCCTGAGCGGGGCAGGGTCTATGAGTGCCAGTCGTGACGGGCTCTCCAGACTCGTGTCACGCTGCGCTTCAACGGAGTAAAGCAGGGAGAGCATTCCTCCAAACGAGTATCCAACGAGTGACGGGGTCGTGATACCGAGTTCATCGAGCAGTGCCTTGAGGTCTGCAACATGAGTTCGCCAAGTGACCGGCTCGCCATTTTCGCTCTTTGATTTTCCGCCTCCGCGCTGGTCGTAAAAGAGGACTTCACGTTTTTCCGCGAGGTGAAGCATCTGCGGCAGCAGGTAATCGTGATGCGCGCCCGGCCCGCCGTGCAGAACTACCAGCTTCTCCGTGGACGGCTCACCGTACGTGCACCAGTAGAGCGGCTCCGAG
>JBKJNN010000183.1:0-14920 GCA_046593625.1 Gemmatimonadaceae bacterium
CCCAAGCGAAACGTTGTTGCTGTTGCGCACGCGATAGTCCGTGCCGTTGTCTCCCCAGCCGGAACTCAAGTCCCAATGCCAGCCGCGATGCGTGCCTCGCAGCCCCCCCAGCAGTGACAGATCCCTGATGCCGCTCTCAATCTCCGGAAGAAATCCATCCGGGAAAATCGTGCGGACTGTTCTGGGGTCGAGCGGGCGTCTGAAGAATGCATCGGGTGCAACGCTGTTTCGGTCAGCGGCGCCCCCGAACAGGTATGCCTCGGTGCGGCCGGTGACGGGCGTCGCCGCTGTGACAAAAAACGTGAGGGCGTCAACTTCTCCATTGCCCAGATAACTCGAGACTTGCGGGGGCTCGCTGTTGCGCGGATCGCTCCCGAAATACTGCGGCCGCCGGTCGGGATAAGCGCGATTGGTTCCGTCTCGGTTGCGGAGCTCACCAGTGACGGTCAGGTATCCGCCCTTGGCGGGCGCGAAACCGAGCGTTGTGCCTGCGTCGAACAGACGGCCATCCCGAAAATCCCGGCCACCTTCCGAGCTGTAAACCTCACCGGCAGATGTCTGGAAGTCCCGGCGCGCGCCCGATTTCAGTATGATGTTCACGACGCCGCCGATCGCATCCGATCCGTATTGCGCCGATGCGCCGTCGCGCAGCACCTCTATCCGTTCGATAGCGCCTGTCGGAATGGTGTTCAGGTCAGTCATCGCGTTAGAGGGGACAGACGGACCAGCAAGCAGAACTGACGCGGGATGCCGGCGCTTACCATTCACAAGCACCAGCACGTGATGCGGAGCCAGTCCGCGCAACGTGACCGGACGCATATGGTTGTCGCCAATCGGTATGTGCGGCACGTTCAGCGATGGAACTGCGCGCTGCAACTGCTGCCATGTCTCGATCATACCGGTATTCTCCAGCAGCTCGCTAGAAATCAAATCCACCGGAACTGCAGACCCGACAGCCGACCGTTCGGCGCCACGCGTGCCAATCGCGACGACATCGTCCAGCGGCTGCGCGCTGGGCTCGAGGTTAAAGGACACAGTTTGGGACGCTCCGCGAGCGACCGACACCATCTTTGTCGCAGGCGCAAAGCCTACTGCCGTTACCCGCAATTCGGTTTGGCCGGCATCGATCACGAGGCGATAGTGCCCGTCACCACCGGTGACCGCGAACCGTCTGTCCGCGACGACGCGCACCGTCGCATTGGCCACAGGTGTGCCGGACACGGCGTTTCGCACGGTACCGGAAATTGTCACCGGCGCCTGAGCAGATAGATGCGGTGCGAAGCTCGTCGCCAGGACCAGCGCTGCTGCGCAACTCGGCGCAATTACTCTCTTGATTGATGCTCCTGTCATTTACGATCGCCGATGATGAACGGCGGTGGTGGCATCGCATCCATGAGGATCTCTTTTCCGAAGGGTTACCCTGGTGTGCGTAATTTCTGGCCAAACCGGCTCACGCGAGGAGTGGATAGCGCAATCAGCCCCGCAAAGACTTGACGGTTCACCCCGTGGCATGCGTGCTTCAGCTCCAGCCGCACTCAGCGCTCACCCGCGAAGAAACTCCCGCCCGGCGCAGGCAGGATTCCGCGATTCGTTCGAGCGAATTCCTGCGGAGTCCCCACGATCGTGAGACGGTTTACCACTCCATGAAGGTTGCGAGGCACCACCCCGGAATTTGCCCCGACGCTGGCGAATTTATTGGCTCGCATCCCGCTCCCCTTTACACCGCGGATTTCAGCGCGAACGGTGTTACCTTCGCCTGCAGCGAGTCCCGGGTTCTTTACCCACGCTCCAATCAGCTCAAGGTCCCTGATTGCGATCAAGTCGTCGGCAGCAAGCTCCGTCGAATACTCGCCCCTGTGAATTGGACCACAGGCTGGAGTGGTAATCGTAGTACCGGTAAGCTGCAGATCGACATGGTTGCCAGTGGGCAGCGCATTCAGCGATACAGGAAAGAAGACCCGGCTGCCAGTGGCAAGCACACCTGTCGTGAACCCGTCGAGTTGATCGTCAATCGAACGCACGCGAAGCCGGTTTCGCGCCGTCTGCTGCAGATTCGGGAGGGGGATTGGAGCGCCAGAACCACCTGTGAGATTCCAGCCGAGAAGCCCTGCAGCACACCGATCCTCCCACTCGTTGCGGTAGAGGTTGCCTTGCGACGTCACGCTCACTTCCGAATCGTGCACAGCCTCGGGACGGCTCACGCCCCCGTTCGCTTCGTTGCTCCCGCCGATGACACTGCGTGTCACCTCGACCGAGATTCTGCTGTTAGCTGAGAAGTTATAAGCAAAAATGCCACCTCCCCCTGCCGGCGACCGGATCAGCGAGCGCTCAATGTGTACCGCAACCACAGACCCATCGTCCGGCGGCGGATCCGCTCCCAGGTTGGCGTTGCGCGTCGAGATGTGAATGGCCCGGCCGATGGCGCCGCTGGGCACAATAGTCATCCCATTCGGATTGACGGTGACGACCTCGACGATCGTCGCCGAGACGCGGTCCCCCGGGCGTCTTGACGCCACGGCCATCACGTTGCCCGAACGTCCTTCCAGATCGACAATCTCGAGGTTGCGGATCGCCACGCCGTTGCCGAGGGTAAGCACGTCGCCGCCGACGTTGTTCGTCATCTTCAAGATCGTCCGCGTGCTGTCCGAAAAACCTGTCGGGCGACGATCGGTATCGAAGCCCATGACGCCCTCTCCTTCGAGCGTCATGCTGTCCGGCACGATGAGCAACTGCTTGATGTCGTACGTGCCTGAGCGGATGCGGATACGTCGGCCCGCATTTGACGGCACGAGCGCTGCGACAAGCTCCGCCGAGGTGCTGATGGTCGCGGTGTTCCCGACGAACTTGAGTACCGGAACCCTCTCGCCCGTCGCCGCAGGCATGTTGCGCTGGTACACGTTCCAGCTCACAACGGCAACCGTACCCATTACCGCGAAGGCAGTAACCGGAAGCACCATCCTCCGCACCCGGCGGCGTTTCACCGAGCGGCTCCAGAATGGACCTTTATGCGCGAGCGCCTCGCCCCGTTGCAGCGCCGCTACGTCCGCAAGAAGTGACTCTGCAGACTGGTAGCGATCCTCCGGATTCTTTTGCAGCAACGCACCGATCAGTTCATCAAAGCGAGGCGACAGGTTTCGATTTAATGACGAAGGGAGCGGCGGCTCCTCGTGAAGAATCGAATGAAGAACCGCGATCTCGTGTTCGCCGCGAAACGGAACACTTCCGGAGAGCATCTCGTACAGCATCACCCCGATTGCCCACAAGTCTGTCCGCGCATCGACCGGTTGGCTGCGAATCTGCTCCGGCGAGACATACGCAATTGTGCCGAGCGTTGAGTGTGTCTTGGTCAAGCTGATGTCGCGTATTTTGGCGAGCCCGAAGTCGAGAACTTTTACAGACCCGTCCGGCAGCAGCATGATATTGCCGGGCTTGAGGTCGCGGTGGACGATGCCCGCAGCATGCGCTGACACGAGGCCCGATGTTATCTGCATGATGATGTCGAGCGCCTTGGCCGCTGCGACGGGTCCCTGGCTGGCGAGGTGCGCTTTCAGCGTCTCGCCAGGGTACAGTGGCATTGCGAGGAACATCCCGTGTTCCCCCTCGCCGATCTCGTGTACCGTGCAGAGGTTCGGGTGATCGAGTGCGCCCGCGGTGCGCGCTTCGTTGACGAACCGCTCCTTCACCGCGCGGTCCAGACTCTCGTCGGGCAGTGGAAATTTCAGCGCGACACTGCGGCCGAGCTGCAGATCCTCGGCGGTGTAGACGACTCCCATACCTCCGGCTGCGAGGAAATCCACCACGCGGAAGTGCGACACGGTCTGACCTATGATGCCGAGTGGGTCGCGGGAGCGGGTGGCTTGTTGTGGCGCGCTCTGCGGTGAGCCGATGACGTAGTCGCCAAGTCCGCTTTCCGAGGCGGGTTCCGCTTGCAGCAACCGCTCCAATGCCTGCCGCAGGATTGGGTCTTCTGCGCCGATCTCATCCAGCCGCGAGCTTCGCACGTCGCTCTCCAGCTCGATCAGTTCATCGAAGAGGGGCCGACTTCGCTGCCACAGATCGCGATCGAACATGGTCGGGTTATTGATTAGCGGGTTTGTCTTCGCCGAGCTCGATGTACAGCCAGGCTCGCGCCGACCGAAGATCGCGTTTCACAGTTGCGAGTGACAGATTCATCGCAGTGGCGATCTCCTCGAGGGACAGCCCGCCAAAATACCGCTGCTCGATCATCCGTGCCTGGCGTTCATCCAGCTCTTCTAACCGTTTCAGCGCTTCGTCCAGGTCTTCGACGCGATCCAGATCCACACCGGTAACCCATGCATCGTCCCGTAATTCGAGAAGAGCGGCGCCGCTGCCGCGCTTGGTCGCAGTACGTGCGCGTGCGTGATCAACCACCACGTTGCGCATGACGCGCGCGGCGCTCGCAAGAAAATGTTCGCGGCTCTCGAACGTTGTGCCCGACGAGACAAAGCGCAGGTAGGCCTCGTGAACCAGGCCCGTAGTGTTCAGCGAATTGTCGCCCGCCGAAGCAAGTCTATGATGGGCGATGGCTCGCAGGCGGTCGTATACGACCGGAATGAGGCGATCCATGGCGCTTTCGGGAGTGTCGCTCATCTATCGATGATCTCGATTTCGCGAGAACTCGCTAGCATAACATCAAGACTGCTCCGGTCGGCGTTAGAGAGGCCTGCCTCGATCTTCCGATACCCGCCGCTCGACAATAACAGTGCAAGCCGCATCTTCGCAACGATAAGAATCGGCGGTTGTCACCGCGTGAGATGTTCGTCGCGTGAACTGTACGCATCCTCCGATCAGGTATCGAATAGATCCTGCAAGCCGTATTCGCAGGGTTCGGGAACACGCTCTCGTCAACGGAGAGCAATGTTGAATGGCAAACGCGCGTCCTGCAATGCAGCGTGCGTTTGCACGTTGTAAAAGACTGTGCAGCTACTGCTGCCTCGTGCCTGTGGCAATTTGTTTCGGCGGCGCATGCGGAAACACCCGCCGGAGAGTCACGTTCACGCGCTTTCCCACTGGACGGTTCCTGGCCAATGTCTCGAAGTCGATATTGGCGAATGCGCTCCAGAATCCAGACGACCAGACGAAGCCCGGTCCGACAGCGACGACGCGTTCCTTCGAGTTTGAGAATGGCGCTTCGCCCATGCGGTGATCGCTCACCTGTTGGAGGACATACCCGTTCGCGCCAACGCGCAGCGCCGGCGTCAGCGCGTACGAGATGGCGTAGTTCCCGTGAATCGCCTGACCTGCCTGTGTACTTGCCGTCGCCAGCGGTACGAAGGGTTGAGTGTTACGCGCGTTCCACAAATAGTTGACACGCCAACTCGTCTCGAGTCCATTCCGCGGCATGATCGTAAAGGAGTAATACGCGTACACGCTGCCCGCATTGCTGCCCAAGTTGACCGGGCGCGCGGCGTCATACGCGCCGGTGGGAAGCACGCCCAAGACGGAAAAGCGCGAGAAGTAAGTCTTGCCGAAGAGCGTGCGGTTCGGCCACTCCGCGATCAGAGGGCTCACGACGATATCTCCCAACCCGGACACCTTCCCCTTCGGGCCGAATGCCGTGTTGACGTCGAGGGACGCGATCGGCACGAGCACTTCCATACCCCAGAAGCCACCGAAGACCTGACGAGTCGTGATATACCCGATGTGGAACAGGTTGGCCCACGCGTTGACCGTGTTCCGCCCAGGGATTGTGGCGCCATCGGCGTCGACGAAGCGGCTGGCACGGAAGTATTCGATGACGCCTGGTTCGATCAGCACCCCTGGACCGGCTACACCGTCGTTGAAGCTTGTGCCGCCCATGTTCATCGGCGGCAGACCCACTTGTGCAGCCGCAGTGGCTGGACCGAGGAGTGAGCCGAGAAGCGTTACTCCGTACATCGAGAGTCCAGCGATCCTCACGCAGTGACCCCCATCCATGCCAAGGTGGACAGAACCCTCCGGAATACTTCGGCGACGAGCTGGAAGGTAGGACTGAGGTTACCTTCGGTCAATTCGTCCCTGAGTCACGTTACCTGGCGACCACCTCGGTACAGGCTAAAAAAATGCCTGGCCACCATGTGACCAGGCACCTTCAATCGACCAGTTGGCTCTGCTTACAGTCCAGATCCAAGCGTAGTACCGGTGACTGCGCGATAGCTGTTCAATCGCCCATTTCCGAAGGTCGTATCATAGCCAGACGCGCCTTTGTCATCAGCGGTTGATTCCAGCCGCGACCGAAGTCCCGCGCCGCGAAAGCCCGTCTTCGATACGACGATTGCTGCCGTCCCTGTGACCTGAGGAGCAGCCATCGACGTTCCCTGAAGCCACGCGTATCCCCCGTTCATGTAAGCGCTGTAAATGCAGCCTTCGGGAGTGGTGTTCGAATAGCACTGGCCGCCCGGAGCGGCAATGTCCAGTCCGGGCCCGTAGTTGGAGTACGATGCCAGCACATCCTGCCACGTTGTGGAGGCAACCGAAATGGCCTGTGAGTTACAAGCCGGGGCAGGAAACGGTTCCCGTGCCATCATTTCCGGCCGAGGCAATGACAAAGCACGTTGTTGGTCGTAGCGTAGGCGATGGCATTGATCTCCGCCGTCGTTGAGGATGATCCCCCGAGGCTCAGGTTCATCGCGACCATGTTCGGATAATCAGCTGCTGCCAGAATCGCGCTGGCGATTGCGCTCGATGGGCATCCGCGGCGGCCGCAGACCTTCTGGACATACACCCTTACTGGGACGCGGCGCCTGAGACACCGGCGACTCCGACGTTTGTGCCTGCCATCGTGCCCGTGGTGTGCGAACCGTGACCATCATCGTCAGTCGGGTCATTGTCGTTGTTGTACCAGTCACGGCCGGCGATGAGTCGGCCCGTGAACGCCAGTGTACGAAAATGACCTTCACCCTGGCGGAACTGGTGTTTACTAACTAAAACGAGTTTGCCTTTTCGCGCAACCCTCGAGGTTCGGGAGTGGCGGCTGGCAATCAATGCGCACCATACTTCAACCCATGATCCTATCTCTTGCTGCCGGTGATAACACGCGCGCGCTTGTTGTCATGCAAGTGGTCCTCGTAGCCCTCGGGCCCGCTAATCTTCCCGATCGCACCACCGGAATCGCCAGCCCCGAAGTGGCCGAACGCGCGCTTCCCAACGACAATACGGTTCCGTCCGGGACATTCGACAATGGCGTCCTCTCCATCTCCATCGATGCAACGCTGGCCGCCTGGAAGCCCGATCCCGACGTTGACTCGACGGTCACGGTTCAGACATTCGGCGAACGCGGAAAGGTCCCGCTAGTCCCCGGCCCGCTGATCCGCATTCCCCTCGGCACTGAGATCCGCGCCAGTTTGCGCAACACTCTGAACGACTCGACTCTGATAGTCCACGGCCTGCGTTCCGGAACCCGCGACACCGACACAATTCACGTTGCACCGGGGAGCACGCGGGAGGTTCGGTATCGGCCTGTGGCAGCTGGAACCTATATCTACTGGGGCACCACATCTCACTCCAGGATCGACGACCGGTGGGGCCGCGAGGCACAGCTGAACGGTGCAATCGTGGTGGATCCACCCGGACCGTCCTCGTCAAAGAACGACCGGATTCTCCTCATCAGCCTTATCGACATCTATCCCGATTCGCTCCGAAACCCCGCTAAGGAGGATCTCTGGGAAATAGCGATCAACGGCCTCTCCTGGCCGCACACCGAGCGAATGCACCATGTGGTCGGGGATACGATCCGCTGGCGAGTGATCAATGCTACCGACCGGCCTCATCCCATGCATTTGCACGGCTTTCATTTTCGTACGCTGGCCAAAGGCGACTGGACGAAGGACACGATCTTTCGGGCCAGGGATGCGATCAATGCGGTTACCGAGCACGTGCTGCCGGGGGGTACCACGCTCATCGAGTGGACCCCGACTCGGGCCGGACACTGGCTCTTCCATTGTCACATGACTCCGCACATCACTCCGTTCCCCGAACGGCCGGACAGCGTCAGGCTGCACACTCACGACATCATGAACCATCCGGTGGAAGCAATGGCGGGACTCGTACTCGGTGTCGTCGTCACCGATCCCAAGCCGTCGGTCGCAAGGACTGAACCGGCTCGCCGGAAGCGTATCTTCCTCCAGGAAGCCCCTGCGGCAAAGGGAGAGAAGCCCCGCCGCAGTTTTGTCATCGCGGGCCGTGGTGATCCGCGCCCGGATTCAGTCGTCGTTCCCGGAGCACCTCTGATCCTTCGCCGGGGTGAGCGCACTGCCATCACCGTCATCAACCGGCTGGCCCATCCCAGCAGCGTTCACTGGCATGGGATGGAACTGGAAAGCGTATTCGACGGCGTTGCGGGATGGAGCGGAATCGGCGGTTCGCGTTCGCCCCTCGTCATGCCTGGCGACTCGTTCGCCGTGGCCATTACACCGCCACGCGCCGGTACCTACATCTACCATACGCACATGGACGAAGAGGACCAGATGCTCACCGGCCTCTATTCGCCGATGCTGGTGCTAGAGCCAGGCGAGAAATACGACCCTGCTCGCGACCTGACGTTCATGTTTGGCAATGCCACGGTCGGTGGCAAGATTGCTCCCGCTGCTATCAACGGCTCGCCGACACCGACCCCGGTAGAGGTTGTCGCCGGGCGGACCTATCGCGTGCGATTGATCAACATGCACCAGGCTGCGCCCGCGGTGATTGCGCTGCTTCGGGATACGACCCCCGTGGTGTGGCGGGCCATATCGAAGGATGGTGCTGCCTTGCCTGCATCGCGCCGGACAACCGGACCGGCCAGGGTTTTCGTAGGAGTAGGCGAGACCTACGATTTCGAGTGGACACCGCGCGCATCATCGTCGAAAGTCCGTCTCGTGGTCTCGGTCCGGCGCCCTGCCACGATCGAGCAGCCGTTCGTGATCCGCCAACGCTCGGCCTCTATTTCACGATAGTTATTAATACATACGGCATTCAGAGACTGCGAATACACCGAGGTCAACATCCCGACCTCTCCGACCGGCGTTACTCAGTTCGGCATGACAGAAAACTCCTTCGAATTGAGCAGCCGATCATCTGCAGTCACCAGCGTCAGTCCAAGCACATGGGCCGTCGCTGCGAGAAAGCGATCCGCAGGATCCTGATGCGGTAGCTGAAGCCGGCGACTTGCTACCGCTATGTCGTGCGTCAGCGCAGCCTCGCGCCTCGGGAGTTTTCGTACCATCTGGTCTACCCACTCTTCCGCTGGCAAATCCACGCTGATTCTCCCGCGCTCGGCGAGCAAAAGCGCCTCCCAGACAGAGATGGGCGATAGCCACAACTCGTTATCGGTCGACTCCAGGGCCTGGCGCACCTGAGACGACAGGCGTTCGGGTTGAAGCAAGGCCCAGATCCAGATGTGAGTGTCTAGCAGGAGCTTCACTCGCCGAGTGCCTCCCATTCGCCAGGCGTTGTGGCGGGGGCGACGATGTCTCCGACGATGCGGGCTGAACCGCGCATGGATCCAACCCATTCGTTTCCCGTGCTGGCCGCCGACGCCGGCACAACCTCGGCCACTGGCTTGCCGCGTCGGGTGACGATGACTGACGCACCGGTACGGCGAACCCGCTCGAGGACGGCAAGGCAGGTGGCCTTGAACTCGGAGATAGCCATTGTCTCGACGGGTTTAGTTGTCACGCATCAAAGATAATGACGCAATGACTATAGTCAATGACCATAGATGGATGCGGAAGGCGTGTCGGGCTACCTCCGCCACGAAGGATCGGATGCGTTCGCCAGAACATCATTGCTTGAACCGTCCGCGAGGTTCATGATCCGGACATCCCTCAGTCCAGAGGCGCGATTCAAAACTGAATACGCCAGGCGATCCCCGTCGGGCGACCACGTCAGGGCACTGACACCCTGCGAACTCTCCAGAACGGTGAGCTGCTTCGTTTTGAGGTCGACGAGCGCGAGGTCAACGCCGAAGCCACCATTAAGGTCCCATCCGACCGTGATCACTGCGATTTTTTGACCGTTGGGTGCCCAGGCGAGTTCCCACACAGGGTTGGACAGCAAAACTTCGAGCTCGTGACCGCCAGCATTAGCGAGATACACCTTGGCATCGCTTGCGATCGCGAGCTTCTCACCATCCGGCGACCAGGATGCGGACAACACCATTTGGTCTATGGTCCCATGGCGGCGAATCGTCATCGTGGCGACGTCGAGAAAGAGCAGCTGTGAATGGCCGGAACCATAGTATGCGCGGGAGAGGGCCAAACTTCTCCCGTCTGGCGCCCACGAGACGCGCATCTCCGAGGCAACCCATCTGGAAAGGATGTCGACAGGCGTACAGACCGGCACCGAAAACGGCTGGGCCGCTACACAGATCGCCTCGTCCTCACGGTCTGCGTTCACTTTGAAAAACGCCAGACGCGAGCCGTCTGGAGACCAGGATGGCCGGCTTGCGTTGCGGGCGACGAGGCGGGGTCTTTCCGCGTCGCTGATCCAGACATCCCCGTCACGAACATAAGCGAGGTTCACTGGAACAAAATCGCACGGACGCCCGGTTTCACAGAAGGTGGCCTCAAAAAGCGCCTCGAAGTCACCGGCGCGTGCGCTCACCCGCTGGGGACTCGTCGCGCCGAGTGTCCACTGTCCGGCTGTCGCGAGACCGAGCCAGTCTGTCGTGCTGGCCGACAAGTCGATGCTGCCGCCGCCCGAGACAACCGAGAACGTGACGACGAGTCCGCGGACCGGGTTGTTGTAGATGTCGGTCGCTTTTGCGTGCAGCTGATTCGGCAGCATTGTGGTCGGCTCACCAACCTGATTGTTGCCACTCGATGCGGTCAGGTTTACGACAGGACCCGGAGTCGCGGTTGCGCGAAAACCCACAAACAGCTCTCGTTGCATTGAAACCGCCACGCGCGCCTCGATGAAATTGACGCCGGCTAGCGTATCCAGCTGCCAGGGTCCAAATCTCGCGATGCCGTCTGCATCGGTCACCACAACCTTGGTTCGAGTCGGACCGAAACTCACTGACACGCCCGCCACGGGACGACGGCTTTCGTCGAGCACGCGTACCGCCGGGCCCGGGTCAATGGTTGTTCCGACGGTCGCCGAGAATTCGCGTTCTCCCAGCGCAACAAGCTGAGCGGGGCTCGCGGATGGTGAGTCCGTCGGCGCTGCCGGTACTGCGCCGGGTGGTGTGATGTCCGAGCACGCGCTGAGCATTCCGCCCACTCCGACAGCGAGGAGCGCCCAAGACCGAATCGTCCTTTGCACTATCCTTTTTATGGAGCCGATGGGTTCCTCGCCCGCATCGGGACGCGCCGCGTGGGCCATCCGTTGTGAACGCACATGTGCCTCGCTTTTATGATTCTGGTCGCTGTCCCTTCGCTTCTCTTACTCTATCGTAAACGGCTCCCAAGACGGCTCACGCTCCTTGAGCATGCTGGCGAAAATCGCGTCCTATCGTTTCCCAACACGGCACGCTACCTTAGCCGTCGTAGCGTTGGCGCGACCTCGTCCCGATGAGGGCTTGTTCCGGCGCGCCTCCCAGCGGCGAGTGGGCTTCTCGTTCAGAGAAAGCAGATGACAGGGCGAGACCTACGACTTTGAGTTCGAATCGGCGGCCGACGTGATCCGTGTCCGGATGAGGAATCCGCAGGCCCGGCCGGGCATAGATGACATCTCGCTTCAACTGCGCGCGCGGCCATAAAGCGCTCACAGTCGCGTCAGCGCTTGCGCACGAGCATTTGCGTGAATGGATTGACGGAAGATACATCCTCTACTTTCCTCCCACCACCGGACACGCGGGTCCGCATCCGCCGGTTCAGAGTGTTGGGGTTAGCGGATGCATAAGTTCATGTCGGACCCGCTGCAGCCCCACATCCAGCGTCGAGGCAACGTGATATCACGGATCGCACTCACCACCATCATCCTCCTTGCGTCGGCAACATCCACGGCCTGCGATGCACGCAGGCCTTCGACGACGAGTCTTCAGTATCCTCCGACACGAAAGGTCAATGTCGTAGACGATTATCACGGCACCAGGGTGGCCGATCCGTACCGGTGGCTCGAAGAACTCGATTCGAAAGAGGTGCAAGACTGGGCCGCCGCGCAAACGGCCATCGCACTACCGTTGCTGCGCGAGAATAAGCTTCGGCCCTGGATGCTGTCGCGTGTCGACGAACTGCGGGCTTTCTGGCACGAACCCTCCACCGAGTCGCGCGAGCCCGACTTGATCGACGAACGGTCACTCAAGCCCGGTCAATCCATATCCGGCGTCTGGCCATCGCACAATGAGAAGTACGCTGTGTACGCCGTATCCTCTAATGGCAGCGAGTGGGCCGAGACACGCATCCGGCGCCTTGCCGACAGCACGGACCTCGAGGAACGACTCGATGGCCTTCTCTGGACCGATCCGACTTGGACGAGGGACAATCGCGGCTTCTTCTACGTTCGCAGCGTAAAGCCTGCGCTCGGTGAGCGCACCGCTATGAAAGGGCCTGTTGTGTATTACCATGTTGTGGGAACACCGCAGACCCGTGATCTCGCAATCCACCGCCTCTCACCAGATGTCACGGACGTAGTGCTCGAGCAGGAAATGTCCGCTGACGGTCGCTACCTGTTCATTTACGAAGGCAACGGCGCCTCGGTAGACGGCATCGGCTGGCTGCTCACCCGGATTTACGCGCTCGACCTCGGCAGTCCGCTTCGGCCCGCGCTTCACGCCAAGGTTGTCCCGCTCTCAGGCGAACGTGACGCCGCGTATCGAGTCGTTGCGACGAAGGACGACAGTGTGTACTTGTTTACGGACCGGGGTGCACCGCGACGCCGGCTGGTGGTCTTCGACGTTCACAACCCCGCACCCGATCAATGGCGCGATGTTGTACCTCAAACTGAAGATGTCATCGATAGGGTGTACGACATTGGTGGACGCTTCGTCGTCAAGTTCCTGCGGAATGTGCAGCATGGTGTCAGAGTGTACGAGCGAAGCGGCCGGCTTGCGCAGGAGCTTCCGATTCCTCCGATGACCGTGGTTACAAGTCTGCGCGAAGGCGCCCGGGATGAACTAGTAGTAGAGGCCATGGAAGGATTCGCTCCGACACGCACCCGCTACAACATCCTGACAGGTAAAGCGACAGTCGAGCGAGCTGCCAAACTTCCGTTCGCGGCCGATGCCTTTGAAATTCATCAGGTCTGGTATGCGTCGAAGGACGGAGTGAAAGTTCCGATGTTTCTGGCACATCGCCGGGGACTGTCGCGCGACGGTTTACATCCGACGATTCTTGCCGGTTATGGAGCTTCGGGCCAGCTGGCGCTCCCATTCTTTAATGAATCGGCAGTTGCTTCCCTTGAACTCGAAATGGTACTCGCCGTTCCCGCGTTGCGAGGTGGTGGTGAGTTTGGCCGCGAGTGGTATGAAGCAGCGACGCTCGAACGAAAGCAGACTACGTTCGATGATTTCATTGCGGCAGCCGAGTATTTGATTCGGGAGAAGTACACGACAGCGGACCGGCTTGGGATTGTCGGAAGTTCGAACGGTGGATTACTCGTGACCGCGGTAATCAACCAGCGTCCGGAGCTCTTCCGTGTCGCTGTTGCGAACGTGCCTCAGACCGACGACCTCCGCTACAATCGTGGCCGCCACAATACGCAGTTTGGTACGCCGACTAACCCGGCACACGTTCCGTTTCTGCTGGCGTATTCGCCCGTCCACAATGTGAAACCGGGAAAGTGTTATCCGTCAACGCTGATAACGACTGCGATGAACGATGAACGCGCTCCTGCGTGGATGGCATTGAAGTACACGGCCGCGTTGCAGGCTGCGCAATCGTGCGACCGGCCAGTGATTCTCCGCGCGAATACGGCTGGCGGACACGATGGCAATGCGACGGAAGATGCCGCCGACTTTAGCGCATTCCTGTTGAACCAGCTGGGCGTCGAACCGCCAGCGAGGCAGTAGGACCTTGTAACCGGCTGGTCGCGCTTTCGTATGTCATGCATCGGCCATGCTCGGCGCTCTGGATGACGTACCCAGGGGTGGGCGTGGCGCGAAAATCCCAACCGGAGAACTGTCTGCGCAAACTTTCATTCCTCTTGATTCTCGCATTCCACGCGGCCTTTACGCATGGTGGGGTGTTGTCCGCCCAATCGACTACGCTCGGACCCAACGCTGTCTCTGTTCCCGATTTCGCAGCGATCGATGCATACATCGCCCGGGAAATGGCCAGCGAGCGCATTCCCGGCGTCGCCTTCGCGATAGTACACGACAACGAGGTCGTCCACGCGCGAGGCTTCGGCACTGACGGGACAGGACGAAAGATTACGCCACAGACCCCTTTCATTATTGGTTCGATGAGCAAAGCGTTCACGGCGTTCGCCCTGATGCAGCTAGTGGATGCCGGCCGTATTGATCTTGATAGACCAGCTCAACATTACATGCCGGAATTTCGTGTCGCAGATTCGGTGGCTTCTGCACGCATCACGCTCCGCCAGCTTCTCTACCACGCAAGCGGTATTCCGGCCGATGCACCGCGAGGTGCTGGCGATTCCGCTACTCTGCCCGCTCAGGTCAAGGCACTCTCATCCGTACAACTGAACAGCGTACCGGGCACCCGCCACGAATACTCGAGTCCCAACTACATCGTGCTCGGCGCAATAATCGAGCGTGTTTCCGGCATGCCGTTTGGCGATTACCTGCGCAGCAACGTATTCGCTCCGCTGGATTTTACGCATACGTATGTCGACCAGCGCGAAGCGATCCGCAACGGTATGTCGCGGGGACATCGCTATTGGTTTGGATTTCCGGTCGCCGCCACTCTGCCCTTCGAACCGGGCCGGCTGCCGACAGCGTCAATCGTCTCGAGTGCCGAGGATCTCGCGCGCTTCATGAATGCGCAGCTCAATGCAGGCACGCACGACGGTGCCGAAGTGCTCTCAGCCGACGCGATAGCGC
>JBKJNN010000065.1:0-48484 GCA_046593625.1 Gemmatimonadaceae bacterium
TGCACGCCAGATAGGGTAATAATAAGGGTATCGGGCCGAGCCTTTCTTTAGAAGGAAGGCGCAAGTGCTTATGCCATTTCGGGTTGATGGGCCTAGTTCGAATCCCCGCGCCTCCACTCTGGAAGAATGCTCAACGAAACAGGAGAGTCCTTGCGGCTCTCCTGTTTTCGTTTCGGCTCAAAAAACTGGCTTGCCTGCGCCAGACCAAAAAAACGGGCCCGAAGCCAGGTTCTTTTTTTATATTCCGAATACATGAAACGCCCAACTGTAGCTGCCGCAGCCCTTTTGTTCATCGCCGGGTGCAACTCGGCGAAAGAACAGCCGGCTCCCGCATCCGGCTCCAATGTCGTTCAGTGGACCGCCTCCTCATCCCCAGCGCGCCGCGGGCCTGGAAACTCCATCCTTGCCGACATCGAGCTCCGCGCCCAGGTCGGACAGGGATGGCACGTCTACTCGCTCACTCAGGGCACCGGCGGACCCACTCCGCTCACCATCAAGGTATCCGCCCCGTATCAACTTGAAGGGACGGTCGCGGGACCCGCTCCGGACAAGGCACAGGACTCGAACTTCGGAATCGAAACTGAGACCTACTCCGGCGAGCCGGTCTTCAGAGTTCCTGTCAAACTCGACGATTCCGCAGGGCTTGCACCCCCGCCAGTCACGCTGGAAATCCGCTCGCAGGCATGCAGTGACAAACTCTGTCTCCCCGCACGCAAGACTACAGTGACCATCACGCCGGAGCTGGGCACGACGTGAACGCCTCGTTCATTCTGCTTGCCGCGGTAACGGGCGCGCTGTCGCTCCTCACACCGTGCGTGTTCCCGATGATCCCCATCACCATCGCGTACTTCAACGCGAGGCGGGAGCGGGGCAGGGCTCACGTCATGCGCCACGCGCTGCTCTTCGCTTCGGGAATCGTAGTGACGTTCACCGCACTCGGCCTCGGACTCGCCATAGTCGTCGGAGCAGCGGGCCTCGCCCGATTTGCATCCAACCCATGGGTCAACATCGCCATCGGCTTTGCATTCCTCGGCTTCGCGATGAGCTTGCTTGGTCTCTACGACCTCCCCCTGCCTTTCTCCAACCGTACACTCAATCGCGTCGATGCCTCGGCGCGATCTCGTTCTGGCGGTGCAGCTGGCTCCGTTCTCATGGGGTTTGCGTTCACACTCGCTTCATTTACATGCACAGCCCCGTTCGTGGGACCGTTGCTGGTTTCAGCATCGCGCGGCGACTGGCAACTCCCACTGGTCGGAATGGCAGTCTTCTCGACGGTGTTTGCGGCCCCGTTCTTTCTCCTCGCGCTAGCCCCGCGGTGGACGACAGCACTGCCGAAAGCGGGAACCTGGCTTCAGGATTTGAAGGTGATGGTTGGCCTCTTTGAAGTGGCTGCTTCATTGAAATTCTTCTCAAATGCAGATCTTGTCTGGGGAACCCAGGCAATCTCGAGGACTGCAATTCTCGCAGCGTGGATTTCCATCGCGCTCGCGGGGGCGACATATCTCGCATGGCGGCTCATTCAGCGCGGCCATAACGGATCCCGCCTCGCCTGGCTCGGACCGGCGGCGGGCGCTGCGCTAGCCCTCTGGCTCACATCCGGCGCGCTCGGCAAGCCACTCGGGGAGGTGGAGGCATTTCTCCCACCTTCTGACGTGGCCGCCCTGGCCGGCAATGGTGCTGACCGGAACCTAGTCTGGATACTCAATGATCAGCCGCTTGCGCTCGACAGAGCGGCATCGAGCGGGAAGCTCGTGTTCATCGACTTCACCGGCTACACCTGCACCAACTGCCGGTGGATGGAAGCCAACATGTTCGCGCGGGCCGAAGTGGCAGATGCGCTTTCGAACTTCGTACTGAGCCGGCTCTACACCGATGGCGAAGGAGAGGTATATGAAAGGCAGCAGCAGTTCCAGGAGAATCAGTTTGGAACCGTAGCGCTGCCTCTCTACGCTATCGTGGACAGTGAGGGGAAAACCGTGAGAACCTTCTCAGGTCTCACCCGGAGCCCTGCGGAGTTCCTCGAGTTCCTGAGGAAGCGCTCCTAGTTCCTGAGCATCGCGTGACTCTGCCAAAGCTCTGGCTTCCCTGCGGGCTTTTGATTTTCTGAAGATGAACTCAGGGGCAAGCGCAACACCGAGAAGAGTAACTGGAATTATCTGAATTGACTGGATAAGCAGGGAAACTGCGATCGCGTCATCGAGCGTGATGCCGAAGGGCTCGGTAGCCAGTGCAAAAAGAAACTGGAAGACGCCTACATTGCCCGGTGTCGCCCGAATCAACAGCCCTGCATTGACCGCGATGAGTGCAGTAAGACTCGCAACGTGTGGCATGTCCACGTGTGCCGCCGCTGCGGCGTACTCGAACGTCATGATCTGGGCGACCCAGGCGATCATCGAAAGAATCAGGGCAGCGAGAAACCGTGGCCCGCTCGCCAGCATCCTTGCGCTGGCCGCAAATCCCGCCAGATAGGCTTTGATCCGGTTCCACATGCCCGGTGCATGTTCGCGCGCTTCGACGACATCGCCCGGGTTGTGGTGACGGGATGAATAAAGAAACCAGCCGATCAGCAACGCGATGACCGCGAGCGCGATCTCCGCGGGGAGACGCCATCCTTCGAGCTGCGCAGGAAGCGGAAACGCGATCATTCCGTATACAACGAGGATCACGAAACCCACCGCATCGAAGAGCCGTTCGAGCGCCAGCGTTGCCAGCACCGTGGAACTTCGGATCCCTGTCGCACGGGAAACGAACACAACGCGCGCTGCGTCGCCGCCGTTCGCCACGAGTACGTTGTTCAGCCCTGTTCCAGCGAGCGTGGCACGCATCGCCAGCCAGATTGACTTCGATCCCGCTGGCCTGAGAAAAATCCACCATCTCACGCCTTTGATCAGGATCGACAAAAAGTTTACTCCCACGGCGAGAGCCAGCAGCGGCAGTGATGCGTGCCGCATGGAAGACCAGGCCGCGCTCCAGTCAATCGTCCTCGCGAAGATCACAAGGAAGGCGATGATGATGCCGGTGAGAATCCAGCGTGCAGCGCGACCCACGTTGCTGCTCACTGAGAAGGAATCGTTGCGAAATCGAGGCCGCGATCGCGCAGCGCGGTAATGATCTGTGGAACGGCAGCGGCGGTCTGGAGCCGGTCGCCATTTGCGTTATAGCCGTCGCCATCGTGAAGCAGGATTATCGAACCCGGTCTCGTACCTTCCAGAGTCTTGTCAACTATGGCCTGCACGCCCGGTCTGTCGCTGTCCCAGACGCCAAGCGTCCACCCCACGGTGCGTTCGCCGTACGATCGAGCGATACTCGTGACCCAGGGGCTTCGAAATCCGTGCGGTGCGCGGAACAGTCTCGGTGTTACGCCACCGGCCCGCTCAATTGCACGCTTGCCGAGCTCGATGTCGCGCCTTACGTATGCAGGCGACTTGAAGTGCAGCTTCCTGTGAAAATACCCGTGGTTGCCGACCTGATGACCTTCACTCACGACTCGGTGAACGAGTTCAGGCCAGCGCTCCGCATGAGAGCCGAGAATGAAGAACGTGGCTTTAGCTCCTGATCGCGCCAAGGCGTCCAGAATCCGCGGCGTCGCTTCCGGATTGGGGCCATCGTCAAATGTGAGCGACACGTGTCTGCCGCCCCGCGAAAGCTCGCCAAGAGCCGACCCGAAAATTCCGCTGTTCCTGTGAAACGCACCGTGCGCAGCGCCACCAAGAAAAGTCAGTCCAACTGCTGCGACGGGCAGTATCACACGGTCACCTTGCTGTGGCCAAGCACGCCGGCGTAAACGTCGAGTACCGCAGCAGTGACATTCGGCCAGCCGTAAACCTCTGCATTCTGCCTGCCGGTCTTTCCGAGGCGTGCGCGTAAAGTCTCGTCATCGAGAAGCCGCACGAGGTCGTCCGCTAATGCGTCTACATTGCCACAGGGGAACATCAGCGCTTCACGTTCGTGCTTGACGACGTCGCGAAAACCGAGGATGTCGGAGCACACCACCGGAGTTTCGCACGCCATCGATTCGAGCAGAGTGATTCCGAACGAGGCCTTGGTTGTGGGACATGCGTAGATGTCACTGTGCGCATAGTAGCTTGGACGGGCACCGAGCACCGCCCCGACGAATGTGATGCCGGGGTCGCCACCGGCGGCGCGATAGTAATGCTGCCGCAGTGGACCGTCGCCGACGACAATGATCTGCGCCTCGCGATTCTTTCCCTTCACCTTCCGGTATGCATCGAAAAGAGTTGTCAGCCCGTTTCGCGGGTCGAACCTTCCGAGGAAGAGAATCATCGGCACATCCCGTTTTACGCCCGGCGGCGGGGGAACGTGCGGATTGAACAGATCGAGATCTATGCCATTTGGAAGAATCGTCCAGTTGGCCTCGAAATACCTGTTGAGCGCGATGGTGGTGGAGTGCGACACGGCAATCGCAGCTGAGAGACGATCGAGCCGTCGCTGCAGAAGAGGCCGCGTAAGTCCGTAAAGGTAGGACTTGTCGAAATAAGTGTGAAAGGTCCCTACCACAGGGCAGTCCGCGGCGTCGATCGCAAAGATCGGGAGCATTGGACTGAGGGGAGAGTGCACATGCACGATGTCGTACTGCCCGCGATCGAAAATCTTACCAAGCTTGCGGGTGAGGCCCAGCCCCACCGTCATCCGGGCCTGCGAACCGTTCGCGTATACGGACTGGCTTCGGCCGAGCCTGATTACGTGCGGTTCAGCGGCGCCGCCTTCGATGTTCGAAGTGATGATGTCGACGTGGTGTCCGAGACGACGTGCTTCGCGCGCA
Source organism: Gemmatimonadaceae bacterium (assembly GCA_046593625.1). Taxonomy (GTDB): domain Bacteria; phylum Gemmatimonadota; class Gemmatimonadetes; order Gemmatimonadales; family Gemmatimonadaceae; genus UBA4720. Next base: position 4,784 of record JBKJNN010000065.1, read on the forward strand.
AAAAAGTGCACGTGCTCGACGATTCCGCCGAGGTGCGGATAGTAATACTCAGTGACGACGGCAATGCGCAGGGGTCTCGCAAACGCCGACTCAACTCTTGCGAGAGGCGGAGCCGGAACTATGTCCGGCCGTTGCGCGAGCCTAAGTCTCGCTGAGGGCGGCATGCGCGGCGGCTAGTCGTGCAATTGGCACGCGAAAAGGCGAACAGGATACGTAGTCCAGTCCCATTTCATTGCACAGCGCAACCGAGCGTGGCTCTCCTCCGTGCTCCCCGCACAGGCCGATCTTGAGTTTGGGGCGCACGCGACGACCGTCCTCGATCGCGATGCGGAGAAGGCGGCCGACACCTTTGGAGTCCAGAACCTGGAAAGGATCATCATCGAAGATTCCACGGTCCACGTAAGAAGGCAAGAACCTTCCTGCGTCATCGCGGCTCAGACCAAAGGTGGTTTGAGTGAGATCATTTGTTCCGAAGGAGAAAAACTCCGCAGTTGTCGCAATTTCATCTGCGGTCAACGCTGCGCGCGGGAGTTCGATCATGGTACCGATGAGGTAGTTCACCGATTCGCCCATGGCCCCGAGAACCTGGTCAGCAGCGGTCTCGAGAATGGCGCGCTGATTCTCGAACTCACCGTGCGTGGACACGAGCGGCACCATGATCTCGGGGCGCACGTCAATGCCCCGGCGCATGGCGCGCACGGCGGCCTCGAAGATTGCGCGTCCCTGCATCTCCGTGATTTCAGGAAATGTTATCCCGAGACGGCAGCCGCGATGCCCAAGCATGGGATTCGATTCACGCAGCCCTTCAACAATGCGTGCAAGCTCCGCGCGCTCGAGGCCGAGCGTTCGCGCCAGAAGTTTGCTCTCTTCGCCTCCGTGCGGAAGAAATTCGTGGAGCGGGGGATCGAGCAGCCGGATGGTCACCGGCAGGCCGTCCATTGCCTCAAAAATTCCTTCGAAATCTGCGCGCTGCATTGGGAGGAGCTTGGCCAGCGCGCGGCGCCGTCCCGCCTCGTCACGCGCAACGATCATTTCGCGCATCGCCGTGATCCGCTCGCCCTCGAAGAACATATGCTCGGTTCGGCAGAGCCCAATGCCTTCCGCGCCGAAGTTGCGCGCAATGCGCGCGTCCTTTGGGGTGTCGGCATTTGCCCGCACCTTGAGGGTCCGCACCTCGTCAGCCCAGCTCAGAATTTCAGAGTACGACCTGAACAGCGGAGCGTTTCCGGCGGGCAGGGTGCCATTGATGACCTGCACCACCTCGCTTGGAATGGTTGGAAGATTCCCGACGAACACGCGGCCGGTTGCTCCATCCAGTGTCAGCCAATCCCCCTCGCTGATGACTGTTCCATCGACAGTGAAGTGCCGCTGTTGAATGTCAACTTCGATCTCCTTGCAGCCGACGATTGCGCATTTCCCCATGCCCCGCGCCACCACTGCTGCGTGGCTCGTCATACCGCCGCGCGCCGTGAGCACCGCGCGCGCAGCGACTATTCCATGAAAGTCTTCCGGTGTCGTCTCCTCGCGCACCAGAATCACCGCGTCTCCTGCAGCATGATGTTCTTCGGCGCTTCCAGGATCGAATACCGCGATTCCACTGGCTGCGCCCGGACTGGCTGGCAGGCCTACGCAAAGCGGTTTCGAACGAACCGATGGATCGATAATCGGGTGAAGAAGCTGGTCGAGATCACCGGCGGGGACCCGCTTAACGGCCTGCGTCCGATCGATCAGTTTTTCCCTGACCATCTGGCTGGCAATTCTTACAGCGGCCGCAGCTGTCCGCTTTCCCGTCCTTGTCTGCAGCAGAAACAGCTTGCCCCGTTCCACCGTGAACTCGAGATCCTGCATGTCGGCGTAATGCTTCTCCAGCCGATCCTGCGTTTCCAGCAATTCCTTGTACGCCCCCGGAAGACGGTCAGCCATCTCCTCGATGTCGAGTGGTGTCCTGGTTCCGGCAACCACATCCTCACCCTGGGCGTTTACGAGGAACTCACCGTAGAATTTCTTCTCGCCGGTGGAGGGATCTCTGGTGAAGGCGACTCCCGTTCCTGAATCATTACCGAGGTTGCCGAAGACCATTGCGACAACATTCACTGCCGTGCCGAGGTCTTCGGGTATGTTGTTCACCTTGCGGTAGTCGCAGGCCTTCTTGAGAGTCCACGATCTCCAGACTGCCTCGATTGCTCCCCAAAGCTGGACAACCGGATTGACAGGAAACTCCTCGCCCGTGCGGTTGCGAACGATCGCCTTGTATTCATCAACCAGCCCTCGCAGTGCTTCCTCGCTGAGATCAGCATCAGATGCAGCGCCGGTAGTCATGCGGCGCGCCTTCAGCAGATGCTCGAAGTCAGATCCGGGTACTCCCAGAACCACGTCCGCATACATCTGGATGAAACGCCGGTACGAATCGTAGGCAAAGCGGCCATTCCTGCTCTGCTCAGCCAGCCCCGCGACAGAGCGGTCGTTCAGGCCAAGATTGAGGATCGTCTCCATCATTCCGGGCATCGAGACAGCAGCACCGGAACGCACCGAAACAAGCAACGGATTTTTGGGATCGCCGAGCTTCTTGCCGCTCGCTTGCTCGAGCCGTGCAATGTTGCCCTCTACCTCGATACGCAGCTTGTCGCTGTATTTGCCGTCGCGCAGGTAGGTCATGCATTCGCTGCACGCGATTGTGAACCCGGGCGGCACAGGAACGCCGAGGTTCGTCATCTCGGCGAGATTGGCGCCTTTGCCGCCGAGCACGGCTTTCATCGCCCTCGTACCTTCGGCCTCGCCGTTACCGAAAAAGAATACGGACTGTGCCATCAGATCAGCACCCGCAGCCAAAGCGCAGTTTCTGCGGGTCGGCGGGAGGGGGAGTGGGATAGTCGCCGGAGAAACAGGCGTGGCAGAAACCATCAGGCCCGTCGGGCACTGAACCCAGCATCCCGTCGAGGGAAAGATAGCCGAGCGAATCGACGCCCAGTGCGCCGGCGATTTCGTCGATTGTCATGTTGGCGGCGATTAGTTCCTCGCGGTTCGGAGTGTCGATTCCGTAGTAGCACGGACCCGTGATCGGGGACGAGCTGACGCGCATATGCACCTCGCGCGCGCCTGCCGCACGAACCATCGCAACGAGTCCGCGCGTCGTCGTCCCTCTCACGATCGAATCATCTACCATCACCACGCTCCGTCCTTCGAGTACCTCGCGCACCGCATTGTACTTCACTTTTACCTTTTCGGTTCGCACGGCCTGAGTGGGCTGGATGAACGTACGGCCTACGTAGTGATTGCGGATGAGCGCGAGTTCATAAGGAAGCTGCGACTCTTCGGCGAACCCCAGCGCTGCGGAATTCGATGAGTCGGGCACTGCGAAAACCAGTTCCGCTCCAGGCGCGGGATGCTCCTGCGCGAGGCGACGGCCGAGCTGCCTGCGCGCGCGGTCCACCGAGCCTCCAAAAACGCGGCTGTCAGGGCGCGCAAAGTAAACGTATTCAAAAACGCATTTGCGGCTTTCCTCCTTCGGCAGCGGCTTTGAATACCTCACACCTTCGCTGTCCACGGCGACGATCTCGCCTGGCTCGACTTCGCGAATGACGTCTGCACCGATGATGTCGAGCGCGCACGTTTCGCTGGCAAACACGTATGCATCGCCCAGGCGACCCATGACTAAGGGGCGCCATCCTCGCGGGTCGCGGGCGGCAAGGAGAGTATTGCCGATCATGACGACGAGCGAATATGCGCCTTCAACGTTCTGGAGTGCCGCGGCAAGCCGATCTTCCGGCTTCGCTTCCGTCGCGCGCGCGATGCGGTGCATCAGCACTTCAGAGTCCATTGTGGAAGTGAAGATCGAACCGAGATCCTCCAGTTCCCGGCGCAGCTCGGTGGCATTGATCAGGTTGCCGTTGTGTCCGAGTGCAATGTTTCCGTCTCTGAACCGCGCCAGCATGGGCTGCGCATTCTCTATGGTAGACGAGCCAGCGGTGCTGTAGCGCGTGTGGCCTATGGCGATGTCCCCATTTGCCCCGGGCTCCGGCGGATTACTCAGCCCTTCGGAAACGAGCCCCATTTTTCTGACGGCATGCGCATTCCCGTTCCGGTCAGTTGTAACTATCCCGGCTGACTCCTGACCGCGATGCTGAAGGGAATACAATCCAAAGTGCGAGAGTTCCGCCGCGTGAGGATGGCCGTGGATTCCGAAGATGCCGCACATCTGTCAGTACGCCGCGAGTTCGGGTGCCGATGCCGCAGTGACGGCGTTGGCACCCATGATGGTCGGGATGGCGTCGTGCCACGCCGCGGACAGTGTGCCGATGTCCGAAGTGATAGCTCTGTCGCCAAAGCGAAGGCTGAAGCCGCTCTCCATATCTGTTACTACACCGATGCGCCTCACCGGGACGTGATGCTTTTCCATGATCTGCTCGACTCGCTCAGGCGCTTTCGTGGTCACCACGTAGCGGCCCTGCGATTCGCCGAAGAACATGGATCTGGCTGGAATTGCTGCGGCTCCCGTGACGTCCACCTGCGCGCCGAGTTGCGCCTGCCTGTCGGCAATGCAGCATTCTGCCAGAGCGACCGCCAGGCCACCGTCGCTGCAATCGTGTGCTGAGTTCACCACACCGTCAGCGATGGATTCGAGAAGCGCGTCAATCGCCCTCATCTCGGCATCGAGATCACATCGCGGAGGCGGTCCCGCAACTATTCCGTGAACGTGAGACAGATATTCGCTCGCCCCCAACTCGTCGTGCGTGTCACCCATAAGAAGAATGATATCGTCGGGAGCGGCAAAAGTGCTTCTGGTAATGTGGTCGAGAGATTCAATCACGCCGACCATCCCCACAACGGGAGTCGGGTAAACAGCACCGCCGGGGCTTTCATTATAGAGCGAGACATTCCCGCCTGTGACCGGGGTTTGCAGCGCCGTGCACGCCTCACCCATGCCGCGAATTGCTTCACTGAGCTGAAAGAACACGCCAGGCTTGCGCGGATTTCCAAAGTTGAGGCAATTGGTGATCGCGCGTGGCCGGGCTCCCGTGCACGCTACGTTGCGTGCAGCTTCGGCCACTGCAATCTGCCCGCCCACATGAGGATCGAGATAGGTATAGCGGCCGTTACAGTCTGTCTTGACGGCGACTGCTTTCGAGGTTCCGCGAATTCGCAGAACGGCCGCATCGCCACCGGGACCGATCACAGTGTTGGTACGCACCGTGGAATCGTACTGCGAGTAAGCCCACGCCTTGCTGGCAATGGATGGTGACGAGAGCAGAGACACGAGTGTCCATGCTGGGTCCGCCTCCGCAGCGAGCTCCGGAATCGCGGCAATATCCTGATTCCGTCTTGCGACGATCGAGGGATCCTCTTCCGCTCGCGGGGAATAACGAGGGCACTCCGTCACGAGGCGCGACCCTGGGAATTCGGCCACAACTCTGTCGCCTTCGGTTACCCGGTACACCGGCTCGGCGATTACCTCGCCGATTACTTCAGCAGTCAGGTCCCACTTGGTGAGAATTTCCTTGACCTCGCTCTCCCTCCCGGCGAGTGCGACGACGAGCATTCTCTCCTGGGATTCGCTGAGCAGGATTTCATAAGGCGTCATGCCTGTTTCGCGGACCGGAACCTTGGTCACGTCAATGGTGACGCCCACATCGCCGCGCTCCGCCATCTCAGCGGATGAAGAAGTCAGACCGGCCGCACCCATGTCCTGGATCGCGACGATGTGCCCGCTGCGAATCAGTTCGAGACTTGCCTCGAGGAGCAGTTTCTCAGTGAATGGGTCGCCGACCTGGACGCGCGGACGCTTTGCATCACTCGCCGCGGAAAGATCTTCAGATGCGAAGGACGCGCCGTGAATGCCGTCGCGGCCGGTACGCGCACCGACTGCGATGATCGGATTGCCAACGCCCTCTGCTTTTGCGCGGATCAACTGATCCTCGTGCATCAGGCCGACACACATCGCGTTGACGAGCGGATTGCCGTCGTATGCAGCATCAAACGAGATCTCACCGCCGACGGTGGGAATACCGACGCAGTTTCCGTAATCCCCGACACCCCTGACCACGCCCGCGAACAGGTATCGCACGCGCGCGCTGTCGAGCGACCCGAAGCGAAGGGAATTGAGCATTGCGATTGGACGAGCGCCCATCGTGAAGACGTCGCGCATGATACCGCCGACGCCTGTGGCGGCTCCCTGATATGGTTCGACAGCCGAGGGGTGATTGTGCGATTCGATCTTGAACGCAATCGCCAGCCCGTCGCCGATTGAGATTACTCCTGCGTTCTCCCCCGGTCCCTGAAGCACCCACGGCGCCGAAGTCGGAAGCGTTTTGAGAAGATTCCGCGAATGCTTGTAGCTGCAGTGTTCACTCCACAGCGCGCTGACAATGCCGAGCTCGGTAAAGGTCGGCGTTCGCCCGAGCATTGACTCAAGCCGCCCATACTCCTCTTCGGTCAGGCCATGCTCGGCAACCATCTCAGGCGTAATTCGCGGATCGCCGGGGCGGGGAAGAACTTCGCTCATCTTCAGGCCGAGACTCCTGCAAGGAGCGACTCGAACAGAGCCAGTCCGTCTCGAGAGCCAAGCATTTCGTCGAGAGCCCGTTCAGGATGAGGCATCATTCCGAGAACGTTGCCTCCCGCATTCACAATTCCTGCGATGGATCTGTCAGATCCGTTTGGGTTTGCCGAATCGTGCAGGTTACCGTTGTCGTCCGAATACCTGAATACGACCCGTTCGGCATCTTCGAGCGAATCGAGCGTAGCTTCATCGGCAGTGTAGCGGCCATCGCCATGCGCAATCGGAATCCGAAGCAGCTGGCCCGCATCATAATGAGACGTGAAGATCGTGTGAGTGTTTTCAACCCGGAGCGTTGCCGGTGCCGAAATGAATTTGAGGGAATCGTTCCGAAGCAGAGCACCCGGAAGCAGGCCGGCCTCGCATGCGATCTGGAATCCGTTGCAGATGCCGATGACAGGCCTGCCGCTTTTCGCGTGCGCAATCACCTCGGACATGACGGGACTGAACCTGGCAATCGCACCTGGCCGGAGGTAGTCACCGTAGCTGAATCCGCCGGGAAGGATGATGACATCCGAGTTCTGGAGATCGTGATCCTTGTGCCAGATGTACATCGACTCTTCGCCGAGCGAGTCAACCACTGCGCGATAGGCGTCGTAGTCGCAGTTGGACCCGGGAAAGGTCACGACACCGAACTTCAAGCTTCCGCCGCCGATTCGATGTCGAAGTCCTCGATGACGGGATTTGCAAGGAGCTTCTCGCACATTGACGTAACGGAAGCTTTCGCCTCATCGGCACTTGCCGCCGCAGTTTCAATTACGAGATACCGGCCAACGTGCACTTCCCTCACTCCGTCGAAACCGAGTGAGTGGAGCGCGCCCTCTACCGCCTTGCCCTGAGGATCGAGAATTCCGCGCCGAGGTGTGATATGAACGGAAACTCGCCAGACTTTCAATTGTCGTCCCTCTCGGGCGGAGATGGCGGGCGCGGCCTGTCGTCCCGCTGACCCGGACGACGTCTGCGTCGGCGCTTAGGTGGCCGCTCCGGCGCGATGTCGGCGACGACAATCTGGGTGTCCTGCTCCAGATCTTCATCTGAATCTGAAATCACTGGGACATCACCACGCGGACGGCGGCCAATGAGTCCGAAGTACACAGTCTTGCCCACGCCGTAGAGCACATATCCAACAAGCGCGGGGAAGTAGAACTGCTTTCTGAGAAAGATGATTCCGAGAACAGTCACCACAACAACGAGCGTTCCCAGAATCTGACTGATCTTCTTGTAGCCAAGAGTCGGGACAGCCGGATACGAAACGTTGCTGATCATGAGAAACGCCAGCGCGAGCATCAGGAAGCGAAGCCAGAAGTGCCAGGGCAGGTCGCCAAGTATCGTTTCGTTATAGAGCGTGCTCTGACTGAACCAGTAGTAGGTGGCCAGAGTCATTCCGGCGGCGGGACTCGGAAGTCCATGGAAGTATCGCTTCGCGCGTCCCGCCTGCTCGACATTGAACCGGGCAAGCCGGATTGCCGCGCAGGCGACGTACCAGAATACGATGAGCCACTCCCATCCTTCGCGATTGAGAACCGCGAAGTACATGATCAGTGCTGGAGCTATGCCGAAGGTGATGAGATCGACGAGTGAATCGAGTTCGGATCCGAACCGCGAGCCGCTGCCAGTGGCTCGGGCTACCCGGCCGTCGAGCGCATCTGCAACTCCGCCCAGCAGGATGAGCAAACCGGCGAAGTCAAACTGACCGCGGGTGGCAGATACTATCGCAAAGATGCCGCAGAAAAGATTGGCCAGCGTAAGTCCACTCGGCAGCACAACGTACGCGCGGCGCATCCTGCGAGAGGATTCAATCTGGATTCCGTCGGTTCCATCTTTGGCGAGACTCATCTCGGAGCGAGGTCGGCGAGAACTGTGGTACCTGCGGTCGTCATTGTCCCCAGCGGAACCTTTACCTTCGAATCGGTCGGGATGAAGATGTCCACGCGCGATCCGAACCTGATAATTCCCATTCGATCACCCTGGCTCACTTGATCGCCAGGTCTGCTGTAGGTCACGATGCGGCGGGCAATCAAGCCCGCTATCTGTCGAACGAGAATTCTATACGGCCCGGATTCGATTCCCACCGAACTCTGTTCGTTTTCCAGGCTCGATTTCTCGGCAGCAGCATTCAGGAACTTGCCCTTGTTGTAATGAACGTAGGAAACGGTTCCGTCGATTGGGTACCGGTTCACGTGAACATTGAAAACGTTCATGAAAATCGAGAGGCGGATTGCCCTTCCGTTGACGAAAGCTGGCTCGTCCACTTCGGTGATCATGATCAGCTTGCCGTCGGCTGGCGCAACAACGATCCGTGCTCCTCGCTCGCCCGTTCGCTCCGGATCCCTGAAAAAGTACGCGACCCACAGCGCGAGGACTGTTACGATGATCGCCAGAAGCCAGAGAGCCCAGGAGCGGCGGATGAGCGCCAGCGCGAAAGCGGCGACGGCTAACGCAGCAGCAATTCCAATGAATGGATATCCTTCACGAGCGAAATTCAATTGTCGACTCCGGTGTCGAGCGGGGCGTTGGTAAGGCGGCGAAAGATTTCCAGGTAGCGCTCGCTCGTCGCCATTGTTACCTCATCAGGAAGCGGTGGTGGCGGATGATCTCCGTTCCAGCGTCCTGCCCGCCGTTCGGCATCGAGGTAATCGCGCAATGGCTGCTTGTCAAAGCTTGGCTGCGACCGGCCGGGCTCGTAACGGTCGGCAGGCCAGAATCGTGAGCTATCCGGGGTCAGCACTTCGTCGACTAATATAACACGGGAAGGCATGAATTCTTCGCTCCTGTCGTCCGGATCGGGCGACGGCAGATACCCGAACTCGAGCTTGGTGTCGGCTATGATAATTCCGCGATCTCCGGCGACACTGTTCCCGAAGTCGTAGACCAGTCGGGTGAGCCGCTCCAGTTCCTTCGCCTGATCATGACCGATGATGGTGGCCATGCGTGAAACGGGGATGTTTTCGTCGTGGCCCTCTTCTGCCTTCGTGGCCGGGCTGAAAAGTGGTGAAGCCAATCGCTCTGAATCCCGAAGGCCAGCCGGCAACGGCTCGCCTGCCAGCGTGCCGGATGCGCTGTATTCCTTCCATGCAGAACCGGACATGTAGCCGCGCAGGACGCACTCGACGGGGAACACCTCCGCGCGTCTGCAAAGCATCATTCTACCCTGAAGATCCGCGCTGAATTCCCGAACAGCTGGCACCTTCCCGGCAATCTCCGCCGCGTCGGCGCTCAGCATATGGTGCGCTACGAGCGGCTCCAGCTGCCTGAGCCACCACGCCGTGATCTGAGTGAGGACTTCTCCTTTCCTGGGGATCGGCTCGGCCATTACTACATCGAACGCGCTCACGCGGTCAGTCGCGACGATGAGCACGGTTTCGCTGTCCACTTCGTAGACGTCTCGTACCTTTCCCCGACGGAGCAACCTGAGGGGCAGGCTGGTCTCTCGCACCGGCATCAGACTCTTATCTCTTCGTCGGGCAGGGGCGGTTGTGTGTTCGCGAGAAGTGGGCGAATCACCTCGGAAAGAAATTCATCTACCTGTCGCGACGCGCGACCGGTGTAGCGCGCCGGATTCGCGGCGACGGCAAGGCGGTCGCTCGACACTCCGAGCTCCGCGTCCCCAGCAAGTCGCTCGATGAGGTCGTTGGTCGGCGCGCCGTCCTTCATGGCCCGCGCAGCTGCTATCGCATGTCTCCTGATCACTTCGTGTGCCGCCTGACGATCGCCCCCCGCTGCGACGGCTTCCACTATGATCGCCTCAGTAGCCATGAATGGAAGCTCGGCGTTGAGCCGCTGGCGGATTCTGGAAGGATGAACCTCGAGGCCCCCCGAAATGTTCGCCATCAGGATCAGTATCGCATCCGTGGCAAGAAACGCCTCCGGAATAGCTAGCCTCCTGTTGGCGCTGTCATCGAGTGTTCTCTCGAAGTACTGGACGCTGTGAGTCTGATTGGCGTTCTGCTCCAGCGAAAGGACGAACCTCGCGAGCGAATTGATGCGCTCTGCGCGCATCGGATTTCTCTTGTATGCCATGGCGGACGAACCGATCTGTTCATCCTCGAACGGTTCCTCCATTTCGCCAAAGGATTGCAGCATGCGGATATCCCCGGCGAACTTCGCGGCAGTGGCAGCCATTCCGGCAACGGCCGACATCACGCCAGCATCGAGTTTTCTGGTGTACGTCTGGCCCGTGACCGCGAGCGTCTCGGCGAAGTCCATGCGCGATGTCACGAGGCGATCGAGCTTGCGCACCCGCTCGTGATCGCCGTCCATCAACTCGAGGAACGACGCCTGCGTTCCTGTCGTGCCCTTGACGCCGCGAAACGGCAGCGTCGTGCGGCGATACTCTGCATCGCGATAGTCTATCACGAGGTCCTGCATCCAGAGAGTTGCACGCTTTCCAACCGTCGTAAGCTGCGCCGGCTGGAGATGCGTGTAACCAAGCGTCGGCTCGTCCTTCCACTCTTCGGCGAACGATGCCAGTGCGCGCAGCACTCCGGCGACACGCGCGTTGAGCAACTCGAGGCCGCGGCGCATCAGGATCAGGTCCGCGTTATCCGTGATGTAGGCACTCGTTGCGCCGAGATGGATGAACGGCTTGGCCGCCGGAGCAACGTCGCCGAATGCATGGACGTGAGCCATCACGTCGTGCCGAAAGCGGCGTTCGTACGCTGCTACCGCGTCAAAGTCTATGTCATCGAGGTGCTCGCGCATCTGCTCGATGGCGAGCGCAGGAATGTCAACGCCGAGCTCGAGTTCCGACTCCGCAAGAGCGAGCCAGAGTCTGCGCCAAAGGCCATAACGCGTGCGTCCCGACCACAATTCCAGCATCGCTCGCGATGCGTATCTGCCTGACAGCGGCGACGACCATGTTTCGTGCATTTTATTGAATCACGAATTCAGTGGTGTAAACCTGGCCTTGCCGCTCGACATACATGACGATGCCGCCCCGGCCTGCATAATAATCGAGTGCCCGTGCCGCCGACTGCGCATCTGCGATCGGGACGCGGTTAATCTGAAGAATGACATCTCCGGCCTGAATGCCAAGCTGGTCGGCAACGCGTGTGCTCACCGACTGCACAAGCGCCCCCGTGGCACGGCGGACACCTCGCTCAGCGCGAATGGCGGGGGTGAGCGTAACGAGCTGAATCTCGCGGAGGACAGTTACTTTCGGCGCGTTTACTTCGGGCAGGTCGGACACCTTGACGGTGACTTTCTCATCCTTGCCGCCGCGCGCGATCATCAGGTCAACGTCCTCTCCCACTCGAAGTTCAAGACGTTCCGCCTCCCAGTCGTAGCTGCTGCGGATGGGGCGTTGGCGGGATTGCACCAGTACATCCCCTGGCTTGAGGCCCGCGCGTGCCGCAGGCGAGCCAGGCACTACAGTACTGATCGGCACACCGCGCGTGGCAACGCGGGAAGCGGCCGCTGCGGGCAACTGAAGCTTGATGCCCACCCAGGGCCGCCTGATCACTCCGTGGGCGAGCAGGTCGTCTGCAACGCGCTTGACCCGGTTTATCGGGATTGCAAACCCGAGCCCGACCGATCCGCCGCTCGGTGAGTAGATGGAACTGTTTACCCCGATTACTTCGCCCGCTGCATTGACGAGCGGACCGCCGGAGTTGCCCGGGTTGATCGAGGCGTCGGTTTGAATCATGTCAACGTAGATGCCCGTGCTGTTGCCTTCCGCAGCGAGGTTTCTTCCTGTACCGCTTACTACACCCGCTGTGACGCTGGGCTCGGGATTGGCCAGCAGAAATCCGAATGGCGAGCCGATGGCGATGGCCCACTCGCCAATGATGAGGTCGGTCGAACTGCCGAGCGGCGCAACTGGAAGGGAGGTTGCATCGATCTTGATGACAGCAAGATCATTCGTCTCATCGGCACCGAGAAGCTTCGCCGTGTAGGTGGTGCCGTCGCGGAGTGCCACCGAGATCCGCGTAGCCCCGCTGATCACGTGCGCGTTGGTGACTATTACTCCATCACTCCGGACGATGAAGCCCGAGCCGAGTCCAGCCGACGTACGCCTGCCTGAACGGCCGCCGAAAAACTGCTCGTAAAAATCTGCGGGAACTGCCTCTATGACCTCTGTCTGCACAGTGACGACTGATGGCGAAACCCGCTCCACCGCAGCGGTGATCGCCGTCCTGCGCTGAGCCGATATCTCATCAGTCCTGGCGCTCCCCACCTGACGCGCCTGTGCTGACTCCAGAGATTCGCCACTGCACCCGGCGAGCGCTGCAAGCAGCAGCAATGCTGGGCGCATCACGAGGAACTCGCCGTACGCCGGCGAATCAGCCCGCTGAGGAAACGATCGACACCACGGTCGGTCAGCGGATGAAGCAGGAATGAGTTCAAGATTTGCGGCCGCACCGAGATGATCTGGGCGCCAGCTGCAATGCACTCCGCGAACTCAGTGCTTGTCTCCGGCGAAGCGACCATCACGTCGCATTCACAGTTGCTCACCGACAACAGGTGCCGGATGTCGCTCACCGCATCTGCACTCGACTGTCCCTGTTCGTCGAGGTCGTGGATTGAAACCCTTACCATCGATGCGCCGGCCTTTGCGGCGAGCACTGCCTGGGCGCCATTGAAAACGAAGTTGGCGCAAATATCCACTCCTTCCTGGCTCAGGCGGTGCATCGGCTCGATTGCATCCTCCACCAGCGGAAGCTGTATCACCAGGTGATCAGAAATCCTGGAGAGTTCCTTGGCTTCGCGATACATCTCTTCGGAACTGATTGCGGCGACCTCGACACAAACGGGAATCGCAAATTCGAGCGCGATGCCTTCGATGAGTTTCCTCACCTCGTCGGAACTGCTGCCGGCATAAGCGGCCTCGGATACTATGATGCCGTCAGCGAACCCGCCCGCCACGGCCGTTCTGATTTCTTCTGCAGACACAGTTTCAACAAAGATATTCATGCATTCACCAGATAGAGTTCGCTCGGGTATTCCACTCGTTCGAGATAAAGCCCGTGTGGCGGCGCGGGGGCCGACACACGTTGATTGTCCGGCGCGTCAAGCAGATCTCTCACTACATCAATCTCCCGGCGCCCCGAGGCTACGTCCAGCATCGTTCCAACAAGAAATCTGACCATGTGATGCAGGAACCTGTTGGCCGATACCGCGAATGCCATTCCACCTTCGCGTGCAATCCACTGGCTGCTCGTAATTGTGCACCGGTGATTGTCTGTCGCGGGAGCAGTTCCCTTGACGGCGAAGCCCAGAAAGCAATGGTTCCCAACTATCAGTGCCGCGCAGGCATCGAGCAGCGCAGTGTCCAGGCGCCTCCGCCAGACCAGCTCACGACCCTTTCTGAACGGGTTGGCAGCATGCTCGTCAACTCCAACCAGATACCTGTACGACCTTGACAGAGCGCTGAACCTTGCATGAAAATCAGCCCGCATCTCGTTTGCGGCCGCGATGTACAAATCGTCGGGAAGGGTTGCGTTCAGCGCCCGCCGGAGCGATTGATCGGTCCACTTCTCCGGAATCCTTACTCCCGCAGACTGGCCGAGGGCGTGAACTCCAGCGTCGGTTCGTCCAGCGCCCAGAACGGGTACGTGAGTGCCGCATAGGTGCTCAATCGCTTCCTCGAGAACACCCTGAACCGTCCTCGAGTCGGGCTGACGCTGCCAGCCGGCGAACTTTGCTCCATCGTACTGAACTACGAGCTGGAGCGTTCGCGTTGGCATTGCCCAAATTATCGCCGCGCGTTCACTGCGGCAAACCGGAGTCCCGGCGAGCAGCGTTGACTTTGTGACGTGCAGGGAGCAAACTCGGAGTCGAGCAGAACAGTTTCCGCAGAAACCCAATCATGGCTCCACGAACTCTTGCCAATCTCGCCAGTGTCCTTTCCAGCGCTCGCGATGCGGACGCGGCGCTTACCGTGCTCCATCACGAAGCCACCGAAATCGATCGCGCAGCGCAGATTGCCCTGTTTATCTGCGACTCGCGCGGTCAGCTGATAACGGAGCGGTTGAATCCGGAAGGGGACGTTGTGACGCGCATTCCACTGAACGTCGCGATCGATCATCTGCCTGCGCCGATTCGGAGGTCACTCAACTCGGGTTCCGCGGTGGCTGACTTCGGGGCCGAGTCGGAAGACTACATGAAGCTTCTCGGGGTGACTCCGCTGCAGCACGGAGGCATCCTGTCCGTTCGGGGCCTGACTCTCGACGGTGAATTGTCCGGATTCATTGCGCTGTATGAGCCGCGCAAACGATTCGGTCCGCGGCTGGTTGAACGCCTGTCACCCGCATTCGATTTATTCGCCCTGGCGTTCGAAAGAATCGCGGAGCATGAGGCAAGGTTCGAGGCAGTTCAAACGCTGGAAGAGCTGACCCGTAATATCCACGCGGAATACAACAGAGCGCTGCGTCAACTCAAGCAGGAGCTGGAAGATGCACGGCGCGCGGCGGTCGAGCCGGAGGAGCGAGACGCGGCGCGAATTTCAGAGCTGGAACGCCTTGTTTCAGAGGCAAATGATGAGCTGCTCCGCCGATCTGAGCGCCTCCGTGCAGTCGAGGAACAGGTTTCGCGCGCGGTCGGTCGTCTGGAGGAAGCTCACGTATCGCTTCACAACCAGACGGACATCCTGAATCAGATCGAGCGGTCACTGTCCTCGGCCAATGGCTCAGACTCTGCCCACGCCCTGGAACAGATAAGGGCCTTGCTTTCCTCGCGCTCGTAGCTGAGTCTCCGCTACATGACGGGTCTTTCTCCAACTTCGGCGCTCCAGAGCGCCATATCAAAGCTTGCGCATCACCTCCCGCTTTCCGGCGACGATGCCACCGCTGCGTTCGGTGTAATCATGCGCGGGGAAGCGACGGCGGTTCAAATCGCCGCGCTGCTCGCCGGATTGAGAGTTCTTGGTGAGTCCGCCGAAATCGTTGCGGGTGTTGTTCGCGCACTGAGAGAGGTGATGGTCCACCTGCCGGTGGATCGCCCGGAAGAACTGGTAGACACGTGCGGCACCGGCGGCGGTGCCGTGACGACTTTCAATATTTCCACAGCGGCTGCACTGCTCGCGTCAGGCGCGGGCGTGAGGATCGCCAAGCACGGCAACAGATCCTTCACATCGCGATGCGGCAGCGCGGATGTGTTGGAAGCACTCGGAGTTCCTGTCGAGGCGTCGATCGAGACAATGTCCGCTTCGCTCGACAACGCGGGTATTGTCTTCATGTACGCACCCGCGATGCACCCAGCAATGCGGCACGTCGGCCCCATCCGGCGCGAGCTGGGAATCCCTACCGTGATGAATGTGGTTGGTCCGCTTGCAAATCCGGCGGGCGCGGCGCGGCAGGTAGTCGGAGTGGCCGACGCTCAACGAATTCCGGTGCTCGCCGGCGCACTCGCAGAACTCGATTCGATACACGCGCTGGTAGTGCACGGTGAGCCGGGGCTCGACGAAATATCCCCGATTGGACTCACGAGTATTGTCGAGATTCGCGAAGGTGCGACAACCAGCTGGACACTCAACCCGTCGGACTATGGCTTCGATTTCTCCGACCCGGGCGAACTCGCGGGCGGTGACCCTGCGCAGAACGCGCAGATTGTCATTGAGCTCCTCGGAGGCGGCGGGACTGGCGCGGCGCGCGCAGCAATCATTCTAAACGCGGCTGCCGCTATTTACGTGAGCGGCAGGGTGAAAAACTTCGGGGACGGCGTCGCGTCTGCGAGAGAAGCGCTGGGAAGCGGGGCAGGCATGGCCGCGCTGGAACGCCTGCGCTCCGCCTATTCAAACAGTGACTAGCACCGCCTCAGCACGCCGACGACGATCCCCTGAATGGAGATGTCGTTCTCGTGAACGTAGATGGGAGCCATTGCCTCGTTAGCCGGCTGAAGCCGAATTCGCCCGTCCTTCTCGCGGTACATCTTTTTCACCGTTGCAGACGTGCCGTCAATCAGCGCAATCACCATCTCGCCGTTGTCGGCACTTCGCCGCTCGTTCACAATTACGAAATCGCCGTCTCTGATCTGCTCATCGATCATTGAGTTTCCACGAACGCGCAGCACATAATGATTTCCGCGGCCCCGTACGAGATCGTCCGGAACAGAGATCATTTCCTGCGACTGGATTGCCTCGATGGGAACACCGGCCGCAACCGTTCCGGCAAGCGGGAGCTGAAGCGCCCTCGGAAATGCCTCGGACGGAAGCAGCTCGATGGCACGGCTCTCATTATACTCGCGCTTGATGTAACCCTTGCGCTCGAGGTTGCTGAGGTGCTCGTGCACCGTCGCTAGTGAACTGTACCCGAAGCGATTTGCTATCTCCTCGAAACTCGGCGCGTAGCCGTTCTCAGCAGAATAGTCTGTGAGGTAAGTGAGGATCTCACGCTGGCGCTTGGTAAGCGACATATCTTTCCCGTGATGAAAGGTCTTCATTAACCGTTGGGGCAGCCCGAACATTTGCCGAATTCAAAGAATAGCCGAACAACTCCCGAACCGCAAGACATTTCGGAGTGGAAGACGCCCGAGGGCACGCTCGGGGAGCTGACTGCGCAGGCATGGAGCCGGTCAGCCACCCTGGATCCCGAACCCTTTGATCTGGACCGGCGGTCGCAGGCCCGCCCGCTCAGCGATTATCTGCGCGGCGACGTGGTTGCGATAATTGCGGAAATCAAGCGCCGGTCACCTTCACGGGGGGACATCAATCCAGCGATCGACAGCGCAACGCAGGCCGGGCTCTACGAGGCTGGTGGAGCTTCCGCCCTATCGGTACTCACTGAACCGCACAGGTTTGGCGGCAGCGACGAAGACATACTCCGCGCACGCTCCACGTCGGCACTGCCCATTCTGAAGAAGGATTTTCACGTCAGCGAAGCACAGCTGCACCAGGCTGCGCGGCTCGGAGTGTCGGCAGCCCTCATTATCGTTCGGGCAATCGAGCCATCGCGGCTTGGACCGCTCGCGGCACTGGCAAGAGAACTGGCTCTGGAACTCCTGTTCGAAGTGCGCGACGAACGCGAACTGGAGAGAGCACTCGCGGCGGGTGCTGGTATAATCGGAGTGAACAACCGCAACCTGGAAACGCTTCAAATTGATTTGGAAACCGTAGCGCGAATCCTTCCCCTGGTTCCCCCTGAATGCATTGCTGTCGCTGAGAGCGGTTACAGTACACGCGCTCAGGTTGAGGCGGCGGCGGCGGCGGGCGCAGATGCAGTTCTTGTGGGCTCCTCCCTCTCGGCCGCGCCGGATCCCAGCGCCGCAGTGCGGGCAATTGTCGGGGTAGAACGCCGGCCACGGGGTTCCTGAATGCCGAACCCGGCTTTGTTAACCGCGACGAAAATCAAGTTTTGCGGCCTTTGCCGCCCCGAGGATGCGGCCCACGGCGCGGCGATCGGCTCGGACTATTCCGGGGTGATATTTGCCCCGGGAAAGCGAACTGTGACTGTGGAGACCGCAAGAGAAGTCCTCGCCGCCGCCCCGGGTACCAAGAGGGTTGGAGTCTTTGGGCTCGACTCAGTGCCCTCGGTGCTGAGTGTCGCTCGCGAGGCTGACCTCGACGTCCTTCAGCTGCATGGCCGATTCACAGCCGAGGACCATTTCCTGCTGCGACAGGAATTCGAAGGCGAGATATGGTCTGTCATTTCGGTCGATGTAGAGTCTGGCGCTCTCGATGAGAACTGGCGGAGCTTCGCCGATGCTGCCGACGCACTGCTGCTCGACTCGAGCGTGGCCGGCAACACCGGAGGCACCGGACGGCCATTCAACTGGGGCGCAGCTGCTGCCTCGGTGCATGCTGTCGCGACGGAAATGCCAATCATACTTGCCGGTGGTCTCACTCCCGATAACGTCGCCGCTGCAATGCACCAGCTGTCGCCTGACGTCGTGGATGTGTCATCGGGAGTCGAGCGTTCGCCCGGGGTCAAGGACCACGATCTAATGTCTGCTTTTGCCCTTGCCGTGCGTTCTGCGTCTATAGTATGACCGGATGAGGGTCACCCAACACAGATTATGACAACAATTGCAACCACCGACAGATTCGGAGCTTTTGGCGGCAGGTACGTTCCCGAAACGCTCATACCTGCACTCGACGAGCTCGACACTGCATTTAACGATGCAATGGCGGATGAGGCGTTCGTCAAATCCGTTGACGACATGCTTTCCACCTATGTCGGGCGACCGTCTCCGCTGAGCACCGCACCGCGCCTGTCTGCCGAGGTCGGAGCAAGCGTCTACCTCAAGCGCGAGGACCTGAACCACACGGGCGCACACAAGATCAACAACACAGTGGGCCAGGCATTGCTTGCAATGCGAATGGGGAAGCGTCGCATCATTGCCGAAACTGGCGCGGGACAGCACGGAGTCGCCACAGCAACTGTGTGCGCGCGATTCGGCCTCGACTGCACGGTTTACATGGGCGAGGAAGACATTCGCCGTCAGTCCCTGAACGTCTACAGAATGAAGCTGATGGGCGCGAAGGTGGTGCCTGTAAGTTCGGGCACGCGCACTCTAAAAGATGCCACAAGCGAGGCAATTCGGGACTGGGTTACCAATGTCTCCGACAGTTATTACATCATCGGATCAGTCGTGGGGCCGGCGCCGTATCCAAGAATGGTGCGCGAGTTTCAGGCGGTGATCGGCCGCGAAGCGCGTGCGCAGATGCTCGATGCAACCGGCCTGCTTCCAAAGACAGTTGTCGCCTGCGTCGGGGGCGGATCGAACGCGATGGGCATTTTTCACCCCTTCGAGGCAGATCCCGGCGTGGAGTTGGTCGGAGTCGAAGCCGCAGGTCACGGACTCGATACCAGCGAGCACTCGGCCTCGCTGCTCCGCGGCCGCCCTGGAATTCTCCACGGGACTCTCAGCTATCTGCTTCAGGATGAAGGCGGCCAGGTGCATCCTGCGCATTCGATATCGGCGGGACTCGATTATCCCGGCGTTGGTCCTGAGCATGCTTTCCTCAAGGATTCGGGACGAGCCGAGTATGTCGCGGTCACTGATGACGATGCGTTGCGAGGCTTTGCGGCACTCAGCAGGATGGAGGGGATAATCCCGGCGCTCGAGACGTCGCATGCGATTGCGTGGGTGATCGACAACGCAGGAAGGTGGCAGCCGGAAGATTCTGTCCTCATCTGCCTGAGTGGCCGGGGAGACAAGGACATGACCCAGGTGGCTGAGCTTGGCCTGCTCGACTGATGACTGAATCGACGGCCGACGAATCCGGGCCTCCGGAGACTCCGTTCGATCCGTCGCTCGTTGGCGAGCTGCTCCGTGCCTTTGGTAAGGCGGCTCGTGCTCATCAGCTGTACCTGCCCAACAACCCAATGCATGCGCGGGCGATGGACACGGTGAAAGCGGCGTTTGATGCCGTCTGGAAGGAAACCGATGCGATCACGCTACAAGTGGCAGAGTCAGAGCTCTTGTGGGCGGGTCACACTATTCTGGAAGAGCCGGACCGCACATCTGACAGCATTCCGTGGCTCTTTTACAAGGATGGGGTGCGTGAGCTCGTATTCCGGAGTGGTTTCGAGCGCGCGGAGCTGATAATCCTTTTGAGTTTGATGCAGCGCGCGCGTCTCGCGTCGGTAGAGGATGACGATCTCCTCACGCTGCTCTGGGAGCACGATTTTTCCTTTCTTCAGTACAAGTATGTTGAGCTTGGAACTCTCATGGGCCCGGGACTCGATTCGCTCCGCGGTGAACCGGTTGAGAAGATAGTTTCTCCTGCTGAAGTGGAGAGTGAAGCGCAGGTGCTCGCATCATCCTCCATCACGAGGATGGATGAGTACGACTCGACGCTCTATTTCCTCGACGACCACGAAATCCAGTATTTGCGCGGTGAGGTGAGAAACGACTTCGCAATGGACATGCGGGGTCCGGTGGTTGCGTCGCTCCTCGATACGTACGAGCAGGAGTCCGATCCGACGGTGCGCGAGGAAATTTCCGGAATCCTCGACAATCTCTTTCTTCTCTTCCTGTCGCTCACGCAGTTTCGGCCAGCTGCCTTTCTCATTCGCGAAGCAGGCGTGACAGCCGCCAGAGCTCCGGACATCCTGACTGGACAGCGGCAGCGGCTGACGCAGCTCGCAGACAGACTGAGCGAGACCGAGGTACTGGAGCAGCTTCTTGAATCGCTGGAAGAAACAACCCTCAGGCCTCCGCAAACCGACCTCCACGAACTCCTCGGCCAGCTCAAGCCTGAAGCCATGGAAACTGTACTCGGGTGGATCGGACGAAGTCGCAACGCCGAGCTTCGTGCATTGCTGGAGAGTGCGGTGTCGAAGCTTGCCGCCGCGCACACCGGGGAACTGGTACGGCTCATCTCGAGCCCCGATCCGGTCGTCGTTTTCGAGGCAATCCGACGCTCAGGTGCGATGAAGACGAACGCGGCAGTATTATCTCTCGCTGCGGTCATCGAGAACGGTTCACCGGAAGTTCGCCTGGCGGGAGTTGCCGCACTGTCCGATATCGGCTCTCCGGGTGCGTTGCAGGTGCTGGAGCGCGCGCTCGACGATGAGGACCGCGACATTCGCATTGCTACAGTTCGCGTCCTCGGCTCCCGCAACCACAAGGGGGCTGTGCGCGGTATCGAGAGTCGGATTCGGACAAGGTCACTGCGAGAAGGAACTCTCGCTGAAAAGATGGCGTTCTTCGACACCTACGGAACGCTCTGCGGCGATGACGGAGTCCCGCTGCTCGCCGAGATTCTGAATTCCCGAAAGCTCCTTGGCGGACGGGAAGACGGAGAACTCCGCGCGTGTGCAGCGATGGCGCTCGGAAAGATCGGCACTGACACGGCCATGAACGCACTTCAGAAAGCGCTGGCCGACAGGGACGTTATTGTGCGAAATGCCGTCAGCCGGGCAGTCCGTGGCTGACCCGATTCGCGCCGAAGAGCGCGCGCGTCCTCACGATCCGGCCGCGGTCGCTTACCTGCGCACCCGGGGCAGGGATTTCGTCATCGCACTGTACGGCGCTCTTCGCGCTATTCGTCTTTATCCCGTGGAACACAACGCGGTACAGAAGACACTTGCCGAGCTGACAGAGGTGGCGCGCGAGATGATCGAGCGGGAGTCAGAGCTCGAGCTGCGGCTGACTGGTGAATTCATTTTCATCAATGCCTCGCGGCTGCGTCTCGACCTTACCAACTACGCAACGTTCGGTTACCTGCTGCGCGTCTGCCGCGCTTCGGGAGTGGGAGCTGTCCACGTGCACGCCACCGCTTCGCCCCGTGACTGGCTGGTGTTGCTTTCCCTGCTCGACTCCGCCACGACGCTCGAACCGCCGGAGCGTTTCGCCGAAATCGCAAATCACCTCACCGAAACGGGCATTTCAAATATCGAACTGTTCAGCCCCGTCGAGGAGGATGATCGCGATTACTCCGAGGAAGCCCGCCTTGCCGCGGGGCGTACCTACAATCGGTCGGTTGCCGTTACGCACGAAGTCATCAACTCGGTTCGCATGGGGCGCGCTCCGAGCATCAGGAAGATCAAGCGGGTGGTGCAGGGAATTGTCGACCAGATACTGAACGAGGAGACATCGCTTATCGGCCTCACTGCAATTCGCGACTACGACGAGTACACGTTCACACACAGTGTCAACGTCTGCATTTTCGCTGTGGCACTTGGGCGCCGGCTCGGTCTCACCAAGACACAACTGTTCGATCTCGGGCTTGCCGCGCTGATGCATGATATCGGCAAGTCCAGGGTGCCTCACGGATTTCTCCAGAAGTCTGAGCAGCTTTCCGAGGAGGAATGGCGCCAGATCGCCGCGCATCCCTGGCTCGGAGTGCTGGTGCTGTTCCAGCTGCGTGGCCAGCAGGAAGATCTTTCGTATCGAGCAATGACGGTCGCCTATGAACATCACATGCGGACAGACCTCACCGGCTATCCGACTCCCATAAGACCGCGAGCGATGACCATGATGAGCAAGATCGTGGCGGTGGTTGACGGGTACGACGCTGCGACAACGCGGCGGGTTTATCAGACGACACCATACACGCCTGCGGCGGTGCTCCAGGAGATGAGGGATAATCCCAGGCGCGGGATGGATCAGATCGTCGTCAAGGCGTTCATCAACCTGCTCGGCATCTATCCCGTCGGCACCCTGATTGTCCTCGATACGTTTGAACTGGCTGTCGTGACTGCGGCTAATCCGAGACCGGATGCGTTGTCGCGGCCTATCGCCCGAATTGTCAGCGACGCGCAAGGCAACATGCTCCATCCGGCACCCGAAGTTGACCTTGCGCAGCAGGATGCGACCGGCGAGTATCCCCGCACAATCATCAAGACTGCGGATCCGGACCGGTATGGCATCAGGGTTAGCGACTATTTCGTCTAACAGAATAGACAGACGGTTCGACCGTCTGCAACGCGATGGAAGAAAAGCCCTCGTCTGCTACGTCACGGCCGGTCACCCCGATATCGAGAGATCAGTCGAGCTCATGCGCGGACTCGAGAGCGCGGGCGCCGATGTGCTCGAAGTGGGCGTTCCGTTCTCCGACCCAATTGCAGATGGGCCGGTCATTCAGTTGAGCTCGCAGCAGGCACTGGCCGCTGGCATGACTCTCGATCGCTCGCTGGAACTGGTGAACGCTGCTTCCCTCGGTATCCCGGTTGTTCTGTTCAGTTATCTGAACCCGCTGCTCTCTGCCGGTGATGATGTACTGTCGCAGGCCGGTGATGCAGGCGTGGACGGAGTCCTTGTTACAGATCTTCCGGTTGGAGCAGACCCTGAGCGTGAGCAGTGGCTGGGCTCCAGCGATCTCGCGTACATTCGCCTGGTTGCTCCGACAACTCCGCTGGAGCGCATGAAGGAGATCGCGGCTAACGGCTCAGGTTTTGTCTATCTCATCAGCCGGCTCGGCGTGACTGGCACGCAGCAGCATCTGGCCGCCGATCTGCCGGAGACGGCGGCACGCCTGCGCCTCGCCACGTCGCTCCCGATCTGCGTTGGGTTTGGCGTTTCGGGGCCGGCCCAGGCACGAGCTGCAGCCGACGTTGCTGACGGCGTGGTAGTTGGCAGCGCGATTGTCCGCGCAGCAGCCGACAACCTTGAAAGCGCTTTTGATCTCGTGAGTTCACTTCGGGACGCGCTGGATCGCCCTTCGGAATGAATTCCGAGTTCATGGTGACGCTGCAGGCGATGCGCTTTCACACGCTCATCGGAGTCCTGCCTCATGAAGCCGACGTCGCCCAGCCAATTGAAGTTGATCTCGACGTGTGGACGACGCGTCCCGACGGCTCGCGAGGCTCTGAAGGAATTGTGGACTACCGCGAGCTATACAGCCTGGTTGAGGCAACCGTCGCGGCAGGACACTTCCACTATCTGGAAGATTTTGCGGATGTAGTCGCGGGCAAGGCACTCGCGGTACACGGAGTGTCGCGTGTCGTAGTCTGTGTGAGGAAACCGCACGCCGCTCTCGGTGGACCCCTACAACACGCCCAGGTTCGCGTCGATCGCAGGCGGGAATGACAGATGTTGCCTACATTGCGCTGGGGTCAAACGTCGGCAACAGGGTCACCGCTCTGGAGAACGCTTGTGCGGCAATCGCTGCGATTCCGGGCACTCGCATCATTGGGGCAACCGCGGTCGACGAGACCGTACCGATCGGACCCATCGCACAGGGAAATTTTCTGAACCAGATGATTTCAATAGAGACGACACTTGCGCCGCGGGCGCTCCTTGCCGCGCTCCAGAATATCGAGCGTGCGGCGGGACGCGTTAGAACAGTTCGCTGGGGTCCCAGGGTGCTCGATCTGGATGTGGTCATGATCGAGGGCAGAGAGTATGCCGATGCCGACCTGGTTATTCCGCATCCTGAACTTCCCAATCGCGACTTCTGGCTGAAGCAGCTCTCCGAACTTCGTGGTGTCCATCATGACTGAAACAGTGCCCCAGAAGAAGATTACGATCCGCGACGTCATCAGGATGAAGCGCGATAAAAAGCGCATCGTCGTTGTTACTGCGTACGACGTTCTTTTCGCGCGACTTGTGGATGCCGCGGGCGTTGACATCGTGCTCGTGGGTGATTCTGTGGGGAATGTCGTCGCGGGATTCGATACGACCCTGCCGGTCACCGTCGATCACATGATTTACCACGGCTCCGCTGTGCGCCGCGGGGTCAGACGGGCGCTGCTCGTCGTTGACATGCCCTTCCTGAGTTACCAGGCCAGCGAAGAGTCCGCGATTCTCAACTGCGGCCGCGTCCTGCAGCAGACTGAAGCCGACGCAATCAAGGTCGAAGGCGGGAGTGATGAGATGGTTCGCACAGTTGGCCGCCTCACGAGAACCGGAATTCCCGTGATGGCGCACCTCGGATTTACTCCGCAGTCGGTGCATACAATTGGAATGCGGGTGCAGGGTCGCGACGACGCCGCAGCGCAGAAAATGATCGAGCAGGCACAAGCTCTCGAGGAGCAGGGCGCGTTCTCTCTCGTGCTCGAGCTGATCCCCACCGAACTTGCGCAACGGATTACGGAAGCGGTTTCCATCCCGACAATCGGCATCGGTGCCGGTCCTGAATGCGATGGACAGGTTCTGGTACTTCCTGACCTTCTCGGACTTAATCAGGGGTTTGAGCCGAAGTTCCTGAAGAAATACGCCGACCTTGGCAGCGAAGTGATCAAGGCTGTGAAACTCTTTGGCGATGACGTCAGGTCGGGCAGTTACCCGGATTCAGAGCACAGCAACTAAAATGATTGTCGCTTCGACGATCGCAGAAACACGACGCGCGATCGCCTCGGCAAGAACGAGCGGCTCGCGCATAGGGTTCGTTCCAACTATGGGGGCGCTTCATGACGGGCACTTGAGTCTCGTACGGCAGGCGTCGAGCGCCGCCGACTTTATCGTCATGAGCATATTCGTAAACCCACTTCAGTTTGCACCCACTGAAGACCTCGCGGCGTATCCACGCCCCGTGGAGCACGACGAACGTCTTGCGCGCGATGCCGGCGTTGATCTGCTCTTTCGGCCGGCACCGGACGAGATGTATTCGAATATGCACTCGATTGTGGTGACCGCCGGTGACCTGGGCAGTGACTGGGAAGGCCGAAGCCGGCCTGCCCACTTCGACGGAGTGCTGACGGTTGTCGCGAAACTGCTCAACATCGTGACGCCTGATGTGGCAGTGTTCGGCCAGAAGGATCTCCAGCAGGCGGCACTAATCGGCGCGCTCGTTCGCGACCTTGATTTCAATGTGGAGCTGCTCGTCGCGCCGATCGTGCGTGAGCCGGACGGACTTGCGATGTCCAGCCGCAACCGGTATCTGGCTCCTGCGGATCGCCGGAGCGCCATCGCTCTCAGTTCCGCGCTCTCGGCATTGCGCGAAGCATTCGGCATTGGCGAGCGAGACGTCGCAAAACTTGAGGATGTCGCCACGCGAATTGTCGCCGCTGACCCCTCGGTCAAGCTCGATTATCTTGGAATCATCAATCCGCTTACATTCAAGCGCCCTGCAAAGGCATCCAACGGAGACGCGGGGATTATCGCTGCCCGAATTGGCACCACGCGCCTCATCGACAACATGATTCTCGGCGAATGATAAAGACTGACGGCAATGGTCTTCCGGTCTGGGCCTGCGTGGGCAAGAAGCGGCTCGCGCATATAGAGCGGGTGACATCGCTGCTCCGCGCATGGGGCGCTGCAATGCGACTCGATGCCGCCGAGGCAACGGCGTGGATTGATGCGGGCGCATGGCATGACTCGCTTCGCGACGCAGAAGAAGATGAGCTGCGCGCGATCACGGGCGATACCACTACTCCCGGAGAGCTTCTTCACGGCCCTGCCGCCGCAACGAAACTGGCGGCTCAGGGAGAAAAGAGAGAGCACGTTCTCGAGGCAATTCGATACCACACTGTCGGAGCCCCCAACTGGGACAGAACTGGGCGGGCGCTCTATATGGCTGACTATCTCGAACCGGGGCGAAAGTTTTCGCGTGAAGACCGGTTTTTTCTCGCAGCGCAGGTTCCTCACTCGTTCGATGCAGTATTTCGTCAGGTGGTCCGGTTTCGCCTTGACTGGTCGGTGCGCGAGGGGAATCCCATCTATCCGGAAACCGTCGCGCTCTGGAATAGCCTGAGGTGAAAATTGGAAGGTGGATTCTGCTCGCACTCGTGATCGCGGGCGCGGGCGGAGCCGCCTGGCATTACCTGGGGACGGATGCCGTCGCTGTTGGAGAACCAGACTCTGCACCGTCCGTCCTCGTGCCATCGGGCGTCAGGATCAAGGTGGAGGTGCTCAACGCTACCAGGGAGCGCGGTCTCGCACGACGAGCAACGATGTACCTGCGGGATCGTGGCTTCGACGTAGTGGCAATTGGCACCGCTAGCGAACAGCGCTCGACGACACTTGTGCTGAACCGGTCAAATCACAGGGAATGGGCAGCTCTCGCAGCGCGCGCTTTCAACGCGAGTGTGGAGGACCGCCCCGATAGCTCACGCTATCTGGATGTCACCGTGCTTGTCGGCAGCGACTGGAGACCGCCGGGGCTGCCTTTCTACCCGTAGCTGACCGCAGGCCGCGGCGATGTCTTTCCCGCGGCTCTTCCTGATCGCTACCTCGACACCTCGCGCTCTGATCCTTCGGGCAAAAGCTGCAATCGCCTGCGGCGTGGTGGGAACGAAGTTTCCCGCTCCACCGGCGTGAAGCGGAATGAGGTTGACGAACGCCTTGCACCGTTTGGCCAGATCGGCGAGTTCAATCGCGTGTTCTTCCTCGTCGTTCACACCGCCGAGCATGACGTACTCGAACGTCACCCTGCGATCGAACACGCGGGCAGCCTCTATCACCTCGGCTAGAGGGTACTTGGTGTTGATCGGCATTAGAGTCCGCCGGAGCTCATCGTTCGGTGCGTGAATCGAGATGGCCAGCCGGAACTGTTCGCGTCGCTCTCCGAGCGCAACAATTCCTGGCAGAATTCCGACGGTTGAAACGGTGATGTGCCGGGCACCAATGCCGAGCCCCTTCTCGTCATTGAGAATCGAGAGGGTCGGACCCACGGCATTCCAGTTCATCAGCGGCTCACCCATCCCCATGAAAACGATGTTGGTTGGTTTTCTTCCTGTGAGCAGCACTACTTCGCGAACCTGCCCGGCAATTTCATGAGTGCGCAGATTTCTCGAAAACCCCATCGCTCCAGTCGCGCAGAATGAACACTGGAGAGCGCATCCCGCCTGCGATGAAATGCAGAGCGTCAGGCGCGAGCCCTCGGGTATCGCGACTGTTTCGATGTGTTCACCGTCTGAAAGCCGGAAAAGAAACTTCTCCGTTCCATCCGAGGAGAGCTGCCGCGCAGAAAGTGCGAGGCGGGGTACGTCGAAGTTCTGAGTCAGTTCTTCCCTGAACGAGAGGGGAAGCTGCGCCATTGCATCGAAGCCGTCGCGTGGCGACATCCACAGGTGCTGCAACACTTGGGTAGCCCGATACGCCGGCTGACCGTGCGACGCCGCGAATGCCGAAAGCGCGGCCTCGGCGTCCGCCGGAAGCATGTCGAGCAGATTGACCCGACTGTCCGTCGCGGTCGAGGGGGCGTTCACTGTTTCGGCTCCTTCCACCAAATGTATGTCACACTTAAGTTTAACCCGTTAGTACCTCCACTTCGACCCGCTGTCATTCTTCCCGCTGGCACCGGCTGGGTGCCGTCTGGAATTCATCGGAGGTTTCCTCCTCACGCTTCCCTCGCTGACCTGGTGATCGAGCCCAACGTATTTGCAACCCATCTCAGGCCTGACGGCCTTGCCGGGGCCCTGAGATCCGGCGACACAGGCAGGGCCGTGACGGTCACCGGATGGGTACACCGCATCAGGAATCTCGGCGGAATCGTATTCGTCGATCTACGGGACAGGGCCGGAATCATCCAGGTCTCGTTCAATCCCGAGTGGACGAGTGAGTCCGTCATTGCGGCGGCAGGTGAGATCGGTCATGAATTTGTAATTCAGGTGTCAGGCGCGATCGGTGTCAGACCCGACGAGATGAGAAACCCCGAACTCGAAACAGGGGACATCGAGATTCAGGCGACAGGGCTCGTAGTGCTGAGCAGTGCGGACACACCCGCAATTCCAGTGGCTCGCTCGAAGAGCGACAAACTGCCCGCCGAGGACCTGCGGCTCCGCCACCGCCATCTCGATCTGCGACGCCCCGAACTTCAGCAGAACCTCATCCTTCGCCACCGGCTTCAGCAGACCACGCGCAGGTTTCTCGACGAGCGAGGCTTTCTCGAGATCGAGACTCCGATTCTCACCAAGCCGACACCAGAAGGTGCGCGCGATTATCTCGTTCCAAGCCGCGTTCATGCCGGAGAATTCTACGCGCTGCCTCAGTCGCCCCAGCTTTACAAGCAGCTGCTGATGGTTGCCGGTTACGACCGGTATTTTCAGATCGCTCGCTGCTTTCGCGATGAAGACCTGCGCGCTGACAGGCAGCCGGAGTTCACTCAGATCGACATCGAAGCTTCCTTCGTAAATCCGGAGGACATTTTCGTCCTTGCAGAGGGCCTGCTCGGTGCGCTCTTCGCTGAGGCAGGCGTTGCAATTCCACAGACATTCCGGCGGATGACGTACGCCGAGTCGATGGAAGTGTACGGGTGTGACCGCCCGGATCTGCGTTACGACCTGCAGGTGTTTGACGCAACCGAAGCGTTTCGCGGTTCGGACTTCGGAATCACGCGCTCCGTGATTGAAGCCGGAGGGCGTGTCCGCGGCATCCGCATTCCCGGAGGGGGAACCCTTTCGCGCAAGCAGGTAGATGAAATCGAGCAGGTCGCAAAGTCGGGCGGAGCATCGGGACTTCTGCGTGTCAGGAAGGCAAACGGAGCGCTCGAAGGGCCAGCAGCGAAATTCATCAATGACAGCGGCGAGCCGATTCTCGGGCTGGCCGAGGGAGAACTGGCGCTGATGGTTGCAGGCCCGGACAGTGTGTCGAGCGTTGCGCTCGACCGTGTACGGCAGGACGTTGCCCGACGCCTCGATCTCATCCCGCCGGGCAGGGTTGAGATGGTGTGGATCACGGACTTCCCGCTGTTTGGAGTTGACACGGAGTCAGGCGCGCTTGCAGCAGTTCACCATCCATTCACTGCGCCCAATCCCGAGGATATCGGATCGCTGGACAGCTCGCCCGCCACAGTCAGGGCATTGGCCTACGATGTCGTAATGAATGGAACGGAACTCGGCGGAGGAAGTATTCGTATCCACGATACGCAGATGCAGCGCCGCATTCTCGCCCGGCTCGGCATTGATGAGGCAGAGGCAACTGCACGCTTCGGATTCCTGCTTGAAGCGTTGAGTTCAGGTGCACCGCCTCATGGTGGAATCGCGCTGGGATTCGACCGCATCACCATGCTCCTCGCTGGATCGCAATCGCTGCGCGATGTGATTGCGTTTCCGAAGACAACGGCGGCTCGTTCGCTTTTTGAGGGAGCGCCGACACCAGTCAGTCCCGAAGACCTTTCCGACCTGCACCTGGAGCTGCGCTCTGACACAAGCGACTGAAGATCCAAACGTTCAACGCCTGTCCACCGAAGGCGCCGACATGCTCACCCTTGCCGGCGTCAACGACGAAAACCTGATCGAGCTGTCAAAGCAGACTGGCGCCAAGATCGCGCTGCGCGGAGACACGATGACCATTTCCGGTTCACCGGAATCGCTCACTCGCGCAGGCCCGATAGCGAGAAGAATGATCGAGACGGCCAGGCAGCACATGGAACTGACCGCCGACGACGTACTTCGCATGAGCATCGACTCACCGCGCGACGGTGGCGCAGGCGAAGATCTCCAGCGCATTGTACTTCCTGGAATTCGCAAGATCATCCAGCCAAAAACCAGCGGACAGAGCGAATACCTGAAGCTGATTTCCGAGAACGACATCGTCGTTGGAATTGGCCCGGCTGGTACAGGCAAGACATACCTCGCCGTGGCGGCGGCTGTTGATGCCCTGTCGAAAAAGAGAGTGCGCAGGATTGTGCTCGCTCGCCCGGCAGTGGAAGCCGGAGAAAGCCTTGGCTTCCTTCCTGGCGATCTCCAGGCCAAGGTGGATCCCTACCTTCGTCCGCTGTACGATGCGCTCGAGGACATGATGCCACCCGAGCGCGTGCAGAAGGCGCTCGAGACACGCACGATTGAGATCGCTCCCCTTGCTTACATGCGCGGCCGCACGCTGTCAGATGCCTTCGTCATTCTCGACGAAGCGCAAAACGCCACCAACGCGCAGATGAAGATGTTTCTCACGCGGCTAGGCGTTAATTCGCAAACCGTCATTACGGGGGACAAGACTCAGATCGACCTCCCGCGCCGTGAGGAATCAGGCCTGGTGCAGATAGAGCGAATCCTCCCCGGAATCGATGGCATCGGATTCCATTATCTCACCGACTCCGATGTGGTCCGGCACCGACTGGTCCGCGAGATCATCAAGGCCTACGCCGACGACGCGGGCAACTGAGCTTGGCGACAGCGCGGATCGTTACCGACGTTTCTTCAACAGTGCGCCGAGCGGGAATCTCGAGCGCGAAGGTGCGCCGCCTAGTAGAGGCAGCGTTACGCGCTGAGCAAGTAGAGAATGCCATGATCTCCGTGGCATTCGTGGGCAGGACCGCGATCTCGCGATTGAACTCGCAATATCTCGGGCACCCGGGGTCGACTGATGTCATTTCATTCGGCATGGGGCGTGACGTTCCGGGCGCTCCCGCCATTGGGGATATCTACATCTGCCCCGATGTTGCGCGAGCCAACGCGAAGAAGCATGGAGTCTCCGCTGGAAAGGAACTTGCCCGCCTCGTAGTTCACGGTGTGCTTCACGTCGCCGGGCACGAGCACCCTGATGACGAAACGCGAACGTCGTCTCCGATGTGGAAACAGCAGGAGCGAATTCTTGCCCGCGTTGTCTGACAAGCTGCTGGATGAGTTCTTCGCTGGAAAGCCAGCGGCGCTGGCACGCGCGGTAAGCATCGTCGAGAATCAACGTCCAGGAGTGGATGAGCTGCTCGGCCGACTGCACGCGAAGCTTGGCCACGCGCGCAGAATTGGAATCACCGGTCCGCCCGGCGCCGGAAAGAGTACCGTGACCGCGCTGCTTGCCAGGGATTTCAGGGCCGCAGGCCTGACGGTGGGAATTGTGTGCGTTGATCCAACCTCTCCGTTTAGCGGCGGGGCTCTGCTCGGGGATCGGGTGAGAATGGAAGGAGTGGCTCTCGATGAAGGTGTTTTCATCCGATCGATGGCGACGAGAGGCTCTCTCGGAGGACTGGCTGCTGCGACTCGCGAGGTTACAGACGTGCTCGACGGCTTCGGGTTCGACCGGATAATCATCGAAACCGTTGGCGTTGGGCAGTCAGAACTCGACGTTGCGCGCACAGCCGATACGACAATGGTCGTTCTTGTTCCGGAATCAGGCGATTCCATCCAGACACTGAAGGCAGGGGTCATGGAAATTGCGGATGTATTCGTCGTGAATAAATCCGACAGGCCTGGTGCCGACCGGCTCCGCAACGACGTCGAGCTGATGCTTGGACTGCGAAAGGGTGCGAGCTATGCGAATGTGCCCGCTCACCATGGCGTTGACCTCAGGAAAGCGACGAACCCCGCGCGTGCGGCGCGCGAGGCTGCAGCGGACGCGACGGCCGATGTGTGGACGCCACCCGTGCTCCGTTCGGTGGCCGCGAAAGGAGAGGGGATCGAGGAGATCATGCGCTCCCTCGACAGTCACTTCGGTTATCTTGAACGGACAGGCAGATTGCGCGAGCGAAGGCGTGAGCGAATTGTCGAACGCGTTGTCGAAGTTGTCGAGCGCAGAATGCGACGGCGCCTCTGGAACAGCGCCGTGACAATGAACTGGCTTCGCACGCGAGTGGATGACCTCGAGGCCGGGACTGTGACGCCATATGCCGTGGCCGACCGGCTTCTCGCAGAGTACGGAGATCTCGTCAAGGGAGCGACATCGTGACATCAATCGACGCTGAACTACGGGCCGGATCGAGCCTGGCAGACCTGGAAGAGAAAGAGCGGGAGAACCAGCGGTTGCGGGTCGAGATCGTGGAATGGAAGAAAAAATACGAAGCGTCGAAGAAACGCGACATCGCATTCACGAATTCCGCGAACGAAGTCGAGCCGCTGTACACGAGCCACGACAGCGCCGGCCTGCATGAAGCCGATCTCGGAATGCCGGGTTCCTATCCGTACACTCGCGGAATTCATCCCACGGGCTATCGCGGGAAACTCTGGACGATGCGCCAGTTTGCCGGTTTCGGCAGTGCGACAGACACTAACGAGCGGTACAAGTTTCTACTCGCACATGGCCAGACCGGACTTTCCGTGGCGTTCGATTTTCCAACGCTGATGGGCTACGACTCCGATCACCCCAGGTCGGAGGGCGAGGTAGGGAAGTGCGGCGTCGCCATCTCCAGTCTCGCGGACATGGAAGTTCTCTTCGACGGAATTCCGCTCGACAAGGTTTCGACGTCCATGACCATCAATGGCCCGGCCGTCATACTCTATTGCTTCTATCTCGCTGCAGCCGAGAAGCAGGGCGTGAAGCTGGATCAGCTGCGCGGAACTATTCAGAACGACATTCTCAAGGAGTACATGGCGCAGCACGCGTGGGTTTATCCCATCGAGCCCGCGCTCCGACTCATTGTCGATTGCTTCGAATGGTCTGCAGAGCACGTTCCGCAGTGGAATACAATTTCCATTTCGGGTTATCACATCCGCGAAGCGGGAGCCACGGCAGCCCAGGAGCTGGCCTTCACCCTCGCCGACGGATTTACGTACGTCGAGCGCGGAATTGCGCGCGGACTGGACGTCGACTCGTTTGCGCCCCGGCTGTCATTCTTCTGGGACATTCATAACGATTTCTTCGAGGAGATTGCCAAGCTCAGAGCCGCCCGACGCATCTGGGCAAGGCATCTGAAGGAACGTTATGGTGCAAAGGATCCGCGGTCTCTCGTCATGCGGTTTCATTCGCAGACGGCCGGAGTGACGCTCACCGCCCAGCAACCGATGAACAACATCGTGCGAGTTGCGTATCAGGCAATGGCCGCGGTGCTCGGCGGAACGCAGTCGCTGCATACCAACTCGATGGATGAGACGCTTGCGCTGCCGACCGAAGAATCAGTGCAGGTGGCGCTGCGCACGCAACAGGTGCTCGCATACGAAACCGGTGTGCCCAACGTGATCGACCCGCTCGGCGGATCGTATTATGTCGAGGCGCTGACGTCGCAGCTCGAAGCCGAGGCGGAATCGCTCTTCACTCAGATTGAGGAAATCGGCGGAGTAGTGGCGGGCCTCGAGAGTGGGTGGCTTCAGAGAAAAATCGCGGAATCTGCTGCCCGCCAGCAGTGGGAAATCGAGCAGCATCGCCGCGTGATTGTCGGGGTGAATGAATTCGTGACTGATGAGCCGGAGCTGACCATCCCTTTGCTCAAGATTGGCGACACCGATCGCGAACAGCGGGAACGCCTCTCTCACCTGAGGGAAACCCGGGACAGCGATCTTGTAGCGCAGCGCCTCGACGCTTTGAGGATTGCTGCGAAATCCGGTGAAAACATGATGCCGCATATTCTCGACGCGGCGCGTGCCTACTGCACCCTGTTCGAGATTCGCGCGGCAATGGAAGAGGTGTTCGGCGCATACCGCGAACCAGTATTCTTCTGAAGCCGAAGCGCCGCAGAAAAGCGGAGTGGTGGGAGTCATATTTCGATTCCCAGTACCTGCTCGAGTATGAGCCGATTTTCACACTCGAGCACGACCGCCGGGAAGCTGCCCGCGTCGTCGAGGTGCTCGGCCTTCCTGATGGAGCCCGAATTCTCGATGTGCCCTGTGGCCAGGGCCGGCACGCACATCTGCTGGCGGAAGCGGGCTACAACGTAGACGGCCTGGATTTCTCGAGCCACTTGCTCGATATCGCGCGAAAGCGTGGACACGGCAAACGGCTGCGCTACACCAAAGGGGACATGAGAAAGCTGCCCGCTCGGTGGACGGGCCGCTTCGATGCACTTGTAAACCTGTTTACGTCGTTCGGCTTCTTTACAGATCCCTCAGACGATGCGCGCGTGATTCGCGAGTTCGCCCGAGTGCTTCGTCCGGGCGGAGTACTGCTGTGGCACGGCGGCAGTCGGGATGGAGTGATGTCTCGCTTTCTTTCCCGCGACTGGTGGCACACCAGCGACGGAACGATGGTAGCTCACGAGCGGACGTTCGATCCGCTCTCGGGAATACTCACTATCGAGTCGTCATGGCGGGGTAGCCAGAAGAAACCGGGGCATCGAGTTCACCGCATCCGTCTTTATACTGCAAGCCGCCTGGCCGAATTGTGCGCAGATGCGGGCCTCATTGTCGAGGAAGCCTTCTCTGGCTTTGAGGACAAGCCGCTCTCGAGAACTTCCGGCGAGATGATGCTGGTGGCGAGGAAGGGCTGATGCCCCAGCGCGTTGCCGCCCGGTTCGGCCATCTGCTAACTTAGGAACTCCATGAGACCAATAAGAGTTGTCGTTGCCAAGCCGGGACTCGACGGACACGATCGCGGCGCCAAAGTTGTGGCCGCTGCGCTTCGTGACGCCGGTATGGAAGTCATTTACACAGGGCTTCATCAGACTCCCGAGATGATTGCGTCTGCCGCCGTACAGGAAGACGCTGACGTGATCGGGCTGTCCATCCTCAGTGGTGCGCACATGACGCTGATCCCGCGCGTTCGCCAGCTCGTCAACGATCAGGGCAGAGAGGACATCCTGATCACCGGCGGGGGGATCATTCCAAAGGAAGATATGGATGCGCTCAAGGAGATTGGTGTCGGTCGTCTTTTTGGCCCGGGTACACCGACTGCGGAGCTGGTGGATTACATAAAGGATTGGTTCGCCAGCCGCGAGACTCAGGACGCATCAAACCCGGACGCGTGACGTGACGTCGCGCCTCAGGGACCTGAGCGCGGAGGTCCGCCAGCTCGAGAAGAAAATCCGACTCGGCGGTGGCACCGAGCGAATCGCGAAGCTGCACAAGCAAGGCAAGCTTTCAGCTCGCGAACGCGTTGAGAAACTTTGCGATCGCGACAGCCGCTTCCTCGAGATCGGACTTCTCGTGGCTTACGATCAATACGATGAACAGGCGCCGGCGGCTGGCGTGGTCACAGGCGTTGGCATCGTGCACGGCCGCGAGGTAGTCATCGTGGCCAATGATCCGACGGTCAAGGCGGGGTCGTGGTGGCCCGAGACGATTCGCAAGATCCTGCGTGCCCAGGAAATTGCGATGCGCTGCCGCGTTCCGATCATCTATCTGGTGGATTCCGCCGGGGTCAACCTTCCATACCAGGGCGGAGTGTTTCCAGGGCAGTATGGAGCGGCCAGAATTTTCTATTACAACTCCATCATGCGGAAGTACCTTCGTATTCCGCAGCTGGCGGCGGTGATGGGACAGTGCATCGCAGGCGGCGCGTACTTGCCCGCATTGTCCGATGTCATCCTGATGGTGAAAGGCACTTCGTTCATGGGCCTCGGCGGCCCGAACCTGGTGAAGGGTGCGACAGGTGAAACCGTCGACTCGGAGACACTCGGCGGCGCCACCATGCATACCAGCGTTAGCGGAGTCGCGCACTACGCCGCGGAGAACGATGACGAATGCCTCGCGAAACTGCGCGACCTCGTAGAGCGCCTTCCGATGGAGTCTTCCAGCTCACGCACTGTTTCCGCATACGACAAGCGATTCAGGTTTGGGCGCGACAGGCCTTCGCCGCAGCGTGGAGACGGACAGCAGAAGAATTCCTCCGGGGCTGTTGACAAGCTCTATGATCTCCTGCCGTCGGATCATCGCATGTCCTACAACATGCACGAGCTGCTTTCTGCGATTCTAGACGAAGGACGTCTCGATGAATTCCAGGCGGATATCGCCAAGGAAATGATTTGCGGCGACGCGACCATCGATGGCATACCGGTAGGCGTAATTGCAAACGAGCGCGGGCTGGTGAAGGGCCGTAAAGGTGAGCGGCCGCGCTTTGGGGGAATCGTTTACGCCGAGAGCGCCGAGAAGGTGGCGTACTTCATAGATCGGTGTGACCGGCAGGGCCTCCCCCTGCTGTTCGTGCAGGATGTGTCCGGCTTCATGGTGGGTCCTACTGCCGAGCATGAGGGAATCATCCGGGCGGGTGCCAGGTTCGTTGAAGCCATGGCGACTACACTCGTGCCGAAAATCGTGCTGACGGTGAATCACGCGTCGGGCGCTGGATATTACGCGATGGCCGGTCAGGGCTTCGATCCGGATTTCATCTTCAGCTGGCCCACCGGGCGAATGGCCGTGATGGAAGGTGAAGCGGCAGTTCAGGCCGTTCACGGTACCGCGCTCGATGCGGCGAAGAATACCGGCAAGCAGCTGGATGCCAGCGTTGCCGAGTCAGCAGATGCCATGCGCGCCGACTACGAGCACCAACTCGATGCCCGCTACGCCGCTGCGCGCGGATACGTTGACGCGATCGTTTATCCCGAAGACACGCGCGAAGTGCTGTCAATGGCGCTCCGCACAGCTCTGCACAATACCGGTCCGCATCTGGGGGCATTCGTCCTTCCTGCGCACCTTGGAGAAACAGTTTGAAAAACAAGATTAGAGTTGCCAGCGGGCAGGGATTCTGGGGCGATTCGCTCGACGCGCCGCGACAGCAGGTAGATGGGGGCGACGTCGATTACCTGATGCTCGACTACCTCGCCGAAGTCACGATGTCGATTCTGCAAAAGCAAATGGAGCGCGATCCCTCCATGGGCTATGCGCGCGATTTCGTTGGTGCAATCGAGAGCGTGCTGCCCGGTATTGTGGAACGTGGAGTCAAAGTCATTGCGAACGCGGGTGGAGTTAATCCTCCAGCATGTGCTCGAGCCGTGCGCGCCCTTGCAGAGAGCTCAGGGGCGGGCGACAGTGTGCGCATTGCTGTTGTGACTGGCGATGACCTGCTGCACCGACTCGACCAGCTTGCGGCAGAAGGTCACCAGCTTGCCAATATGGAAACCGGAGAGCCGCTCTCCACCATTCGCGACAACGTTGTCTCGGCCAACGCATACATCGGATCGACTCCAATCGTCGAAGGCCTGGCGCTCGGCGCCAACATCGTAATCACAGGCCGCTCGACCGATACTGCGCTTACAATGGCGCCGCTCAGACACGAGTTCGGGTGGGCCGCTGACGACTGGGACAAGCTCGCCGCCGGAATCATCGCGGGCCACATCATCGAATGCGGCGCCCAGTGTTCCGGTGGGAACTGCCTCCACGACTGGAAATCCATAACGGGGCTCGCGAACGTCGGGTATCCAATTGCTGAAGCCAGCGCGGACGGAACTTTCGTAATCACCAAGCACGAGGGAACCGGAGGCCGTGTCAGCATCCCCTCGGTGACTGAGCAGCTGGTTTACGAGATGGGAGATCCGCACGAATACATCACGCCGGACGTCATCGCCGATTTCACCACAATCAAGCTCGAAGACGCAGGGAAAGACCGTGTTCGCGTCTATGGAATCAAGGGCCGTCCGGCCACTGACAAGCTCAAGGTCTCGGTTGCCTATCGCGCCGGATATAAAGCAGTGGGCACCCTCGTTTACTCGTGGCCCGAGGCAATGGAAAAGGCGGAGGCCGCCGACAGAATTGTCCGCGAGCGGCTCGAACGACTTGGGCTTCGCTTCGACCAGATCCTCACCGAGTTTGTGGGGGTATCCTCGACGCACGGACGCCTGGCTGAATCGGCGGGAAACACTGAGGTTCCGGAGGTGCAGTTCAGAATCGGAGTCCGCGGGCAGAACCGAAAGGATGTGGAGCGGTTCACGCGGGAGATCGCCCCGCTGGTGCTCAACGGGCCGCCGAGCGTAACCGGGTTTGCAGGCGGACGCCCGAAGGTCGAAGAGATCGTTGCCTACTGGCCGGCCCTGATCGACAAGACAGTCGTTCAGACTCACGTGGAGAAAGTCTGATGAAAGTCCGCCTGCTGGACATCGCTCACGCCCGATCCGGCGACAAAGGTGATATGGCGAATGTCGGCGTCATTGCCCTCCAGCCGGAATGGTATCCCGTGCTCGACCGGCTCGTTACCCAGGACGCAGTAGCGCGGCATTTTGATGGAATCATCGACGGGCCCGTGTCGCGTTTCGAGCTTCCCAATCTCAACGCTCTCAACTTTCTTCTGCACGGCGCGCTCGATGGCGGCGGAACACTGTCGCTCAAGACCGATGCTCAGGGCAAAGTGTTCTCGACGGCGCTCCTCAGGATGATCATCGATGTGCCCGACGACGAAGCGGCGCGCCTGAACATGCCGGAATGGAAAAGCGCAACGTGACGCCGATGGCCGTTGCCAAGCTGTCGCTGGCTCTGATTGCCGCTGTACTGTTCGGCCTCGGCGTTCGCGGCGAATCCCCTGCGTTACGCTGGGCTGCGATTGCATTTCTCGCTCTCGCAATACTCCTTCGCTTTGTTGACAGGATCAGGAGCAAGTCATGACCGGAGTCGATTCCGCAGAAGCGTCAATTCCGCAGACACTCGAACGTCCGGTGCGCGGCGATATCGTGTATTTCGATGGCAAGTACATGCCGAAAAGCGAAGTGCACGTTTCTCCCGACGACCGCGGTTTCCTCCTCGGCGACGGCATCTACGAAGTCGCAGCGGCATACGATGGCAAATTCGTGGCGCTGGATCGCCACATGTCGCGCCTTCGTCGAAGCCTGATCGAATCGCGAATCGGTGAATCCGTAGCGGACCCGCTGGAAACTGTTTTTCAGGAGCTTCTCGAGCGAAACGGATTCGACGAAAGGGGAAAGTCGATGGTGTATCTCCAGGTTACACGAGGAGCTGCGGCGCGCACCCATGCTTTTCCCAAGACCGCCTGCCGGCCCACTGTCTACGCCTTCGCGGCCCCGTTCCCTGACATGGGGAATCTCGCAGCGGGAGTCGCGGCGATCACCCGCGAGGACATGCGCTGGTCACGGTGCGACATCAAGGTCATATCGCTGATGGCCAATTGCCTCGCCAATCAGGATGCAAAGGAAAACGATGCGTTCGAGGCACTTCTGGTGAGGGGTGACGCGGTACTGGAAGGAACGCATACCAGTCTCCTCGGAGTAAAGGCCGGAGTCATCAGGACTGCTCCGCTGTCGAACCTGATTCTTCCTGGCATCACACGCGAAATTGCAATCGAAGCGGCGTTGAGGGCTGGCCTACCGGTGGAGGAGACCGCAATCAGCAGGAGCGAGCTGGCATCGATGGATGAGCTGATGCTCGCGGGCACCACAACCGAGATTGTACCAATAGTCAAACTCGACGGCGCTCCGGTCGGGGCGGGAGTCCCGGGCCCTCTCACATTGCGCCTCATGGACCTGTATCGGACGGCTGCCGGCATCGCCTGAAGGGCTGGAGCCCCCGTTACTGACTAAATTGCGGGGGTGCCAAAGAAATCCACAATTCCGGAGCTTCTCTCTCCCGCCGGTTCACTCGATGCCGTTCGCGCCGCCGTTGCAAACGGCGCTGACGCCGTCTATCTCGGCGCCGAGCTTTTCAACGCTCGGGACGAGGGCGCGCAGCTAACACTTGCCGAGGTCGCAACCGCCTGCCAGCTGGCTCATGCCCGCGGAGTAAGGATTTACCTCACGCTGAACACTCTGGTGAAACCTGGAGAGCTGGAAGATGCCCTCCACTTTCTGGGGCAGGCGATCGACTCCGGCATTGATGCCGCCATCGTTCAGGATATCGGAATTGTCACGCTGATTCGGCAGGTATATCCGCGATTCGAGATTCATGGTTCAACGCAGATGACCGTCCATGATGCTGCGGGAGCCGCCGTCATGCATCGGCTCGGAGTTGAGCGTGTGGTACTCGCCCGTGAGAACACCCTGGCTGACATCCGCACAATCCACGATGCGGTTCCGGAACTCGGGCTCGAGAGTTTCATACACGGAGCTCTCTGCATCTCGTACTCCGGCCAATGCTACATGTCGGGCATGATTTCCGAGCGCAGTGCAAATCGTGGCTCGTGCGCGCAGTCCTGTCGCAAGGACTATGTGCTGCGCAACGCGGACACCAATATGACGCTCGACACCGGATATCTGATCTCGGCGAGAGACCTGGGTGCGTACGACAGCCTGCCTGAAATAGCAGCGGCCGGAATCGGTTGCCTGAAGATCGAAGGCAGGAAGAAAAAACCGGAATACGTTGCAGTCGTCACGAAGAACTATAGACAATCTCTGGACCGCGTTGCCGCCGGCGAGGATGCGGCGCTGCCCGAGAATGACGTGCAGGACCTTGTACAGATATTCAGCCGCGGATTTACGCCCGGGATGTATCAGGGCAGGTCCGGGAAAGATTACGTCACGAGATCACACCCTGACAACAGAGGTCTCGAGCTGGGCAGAGTTATTTCATGCGCGAATGGCGAAGTCGTCGTGGAAGTAAGTCACCCGCTCGTAGCGGGCGACGGGGTGGGATTTGAACCCGCCGAGGGATCCGCCGAAGCTACGATTGGATTCACGGTTGAGGACGTCCGGACAATTTCATCCGCGCAGCTTTCCCGTCAGGCCATTCGCACGCGGATGCATGTTGCACCGGGCTGGCGCGTCGTGCGCAGTTTCGACGCGAAGCTGATGCGGTCTGCACGCGAGAGTTTTGCTGCTGTCGAGCTTCCGCCCGACGCCCGGCTGCCCATGAACGTAAGAGCGTTCGGAACAGTAGGCGGACCTCTCAAGCTGGTGTTCTCGTCGGGCGAAGACAGTGTCACGCTTCGAAGCGACGTAACGCTGGTACCGGCGGACAAGCGAGCCCTCGATGTCAGTCAACTTCGCGCGCAACTCGGCCGGCTTGGAGATACGGCGTACGTACTCCACGACCTGGATGTGTCCGGACTCGCGTCAGGACTGTTCCTTCCGGTGAGTGAGCTCAATCACATGCGGCAGTCTGCGACTGGCGATCTCGAAATGCGAGCGACGTGGCGGGGCGATGGAAGCGACGCCGAACGATCGGAGCGAATCGCTGCGGCGGTCGCCACCGTGGCACTTGTGGGCCCCAGGCGATCGGAACAGCGCGCATTCGAACTGACAGCCGAGACTTTCACTATAGAAGACTCGCTTGCGGCGGCGGAGGGCGGCGCCACAGAAATAGCTTTCGATCCTTTTTTGAGGCATCCGGCACCACCTCGCGCCCGGGTAGTGGCACTCGCCAAATCAGTTGCCGATAAAGGCGCGAAACTGAGATTGAGGTTGCCGAGTATTGTTCGCCCCGCGGAGCGTCCTTTCATAGACAAGTGGCTGGCTCTCGAACTTCCGTTGATTACCGGACACCTCGGGCTTGTGGACGAACTGGCGCAGTCGGGCCGTGATGTTATCGCGGACTACTCCGTGAACTGCTTCAATCAGCACACCGCTTCGGCAATTTTCGCGATGGGCGCGAAGGAAATTGTTCTCTCAGTTGAACTGACGGCGGAAGAGATCATTGACGTAACGCGTCCCTGGTCGGGCAGCGGGTTTGCGGTTGTGGCGTATGGGCGCCCCGAGGGAATGACGATCGAGCACTGCGTTCTTTCGGCAGCGTTCGACAGGGAGCCGACTACGTGCCGCGACCTGTGCGTGAGAGATCACCCGGATGTGGAACTGACTGATCCCGCCGGATACACGTTCTCCGTGGCTACAGACAGCGCCTGCCGGAACCGGCTTCTGCACTCGCGCCCTATCGAAGCTTCCGAGTTCATGCCGCGCCTCTGGAGAAGTGGACTGCGCAGCTACCGGATGCTGTTCAACGTTCGGAATGAGCAGGTACTCAACATCACGCGCTCATACCGCCAATTGCTGGAGTCGCTCGATACGGGAGTTCCGGCAGAGACGTCGCCCCGCGAGCTTGTCGGTCGAGTTTTCACGAGGGGACACTTCGCGCGTGCGGTCTGACGTGTGAAAACACTGGTTACTGGAGGGGCAGGGTTCATTGGCAGCCATGTGTGCGAGCGGCTGCTCCATGACGGGCACGAAGTCACGATCGTCGACTGCTTCGACGATTTCTATGACGTTCGGACGAAACACAGAAACATCGACGCTATTGTCTCGACTGGACGCGCCAGGCTGATTCCGTGCGACATCAGCGATCACGATGCTCTCGATCGAGCCCTCCAGGACGTGGAGATCGATGCGATCATTCACCTCGCCGCCCGCGCGGGGGTGCGGCCTTCGATCGACAAGCCGCTCGAATACGTTCGCAACAATGTCTACGGCACCCAGTCGCTGCTGGAGATTGCGCGACACCGCGACATTCGCCCCGTGGTACTCGCGTCGAGCTCCAGTGTTTACGGCGAATCCACTCCGGTTCCTTTTCGCGAAACCGAAGCGGCGTCGAGTCCAATCTCTCCCTATGCCGCCTCGAAACGGGCGGCAGAACTGCTTTGCCACGCGCACGCACACCTTACTGGTGCGTCTGTCGTGTGCCTCCGGCTTTTCACAGTGTACGGTCCGCGCCAGCGACCGGACCTTGCCATTCACAAATTCGCGCGTCTGATGTCCCGCGGCGAGGAGATTCCTCTTTACGGGGACGGCGCAACCGCGCGAGACTATACGTATGTGGATGACGCTGTGAATGGAATCGCCGCCGCCCTCGACTTTGCGGTGAACTCCGAACCCGGGACATTCGAGATAATCAACATCGGCGAAAGTGTTACCACGCCTCTCTCCCGTCTCGTGGAAATGCTCGCAACGGCACTCGGAGTAACGCCGCGGTTTCTCCATTTGCCTCATCAGGCCGGGGACGTGCGCAACACTTTCGCCGACCTCACGCGCGCGCGCCAGCTCCTAGGCTACGAGGGAACGACGTCGATGGAGGAGGGAATCCGCCGGTTCGTCGCCTGGTTCCGCGAGCAGCCAACAGACTGATGCGCGTCGTTGCGCACAACGGCGCGCAAATCTGGGGCGGAGCTGAACGGGCTACGGCTGCTCTGCTCGATGGCCTTGCCCGACGAGGGCATGATGTAACGCTTCTCTGCAACGCTGCAATCGTTGCCGGCCACGCCAGCACGATGGGACTCGATGTCCGAATGCGTCAGATTGGTGGAGACATCGCGATTCACGATGCATTCCGGCTCGCAGCCGAGTTGCGGGTTCTCAGGCCCGATGCGTTTATCGTGGGGACATTCAAGAAGCTGTTTCTTGCTGGCGCCGGCGCTCGACTCGCCAAAGTCCCAATGGTCGTGGCACGGATCGGGCTCGAAACCGACACACCGCGGAGCGCGAAGTACGTGTACGC
>JBKJNN010000156.1:0-43502 GCA_046593625.1 Gemmatimonadaceae bacterium
CGCGACGGCGCCGCGCGCTCAGGCGTATTTACCACCCCGCACGGACCGGTGCAAACTCCCGCCTTCATGCCGGTGGGAACGCTCGCCACGGTCAAGGCACTCGATCCCGACGACCTCACAGCAATGGGCGCGTCGATGATCCTGTCCAACGCCTACCACCTTCATCTTCGCCCGGGCGATGAGCTCGTCCGCGAGATGGGCGGCCTGCATAAATTCATGCAGTGGAACGGGCCCATTCTCACCGATTCAGGCGGATTCCAGGTTTTCTCACTGGCCAACCTGAGGAAAGTCTCCGAAGACGGCGTTGAATTTCAGAGCCACATCGACGGCTCACGCAGATTCTTCACGCCCGAATCAGTGATGCAGATCGAGCGCAACCTGGGTGCCGATGTCATCATGCAGTTCGATCACGTTATCCCGGGAAAGTCAGAGTTCACAGAGTCGAGTGAAGCTAGCGAGCGGAGCCTCAGATGGCTCGGGCGGTGCCTCTCTGCCGTGGAGGGCATGGATGGGGCAGAGGCGCAGAGCGCAGAGAGCTATCAGCCGCAGGCGTTGTTTCCCATCGTTCAGGGGGGGATTCACGCCCAACTTCGCCGCGAAGCGGCTGACGCAATCCAGTCGATGCATCCCTGGAAGGGGTTTGGCATCGGCGGACTCTCCGTCGGGGAAGCAAAGCCGGCCATGTATGAAATGCTCGACGTGGTCAACGACGCCCTCGCCACTGACCGCCCGCGCTACCTCATGGGCGTGGGATTTCCCGAAGACATCGTCGAAGGGATCCGACGCGGCGTGGACCTGTTTGACTGCGTGGCACCAACCCGCATGGGCCGCAACGGGGCTGTTTTTACGGCCGATGGACGCCTCAACATCAAGAGGGCGGAATTCAGGAACGACCCCCGCCCCCTCGACGAAAGCTGCGATTGTGCCGCCTGCACGAGGTTCTCCCGGGCCTATCTGAGGCACCTCTACGTTTCCGACGAAATCCTCGGACTCCGCCTGCTTT
The DNA here is from genome assembly GCA_046593625.1 of Gemmatimonadaceae bacterium. Taxonomy (GTDB): domain Bacteria; phylum Gemmatimonadota; class Gemmatimonadetes; order Gemmatimonadales; family Gemmatimonadaceae; genus UBA4720. Next base: position 1,004 of record JBKJNN010000156.1, read on the forward strand.
CACTTCACAATGTACATTTCCTTCTCTCGCTGGCGCGCGCCGCGAGAGAAGCCATAGGGCGCGGCTCGCTCGACGCCTGGAGCACCGACTGGCTCCTCAGATATCACTCACGCCAAAGCACTCCCCGATGACTCCTATCTTTCCGGCAATCGCACTCCTTCAGCTTCCCACGAACCAGCTGCTCGGTCCGATTTTCATGTATGGCGCCATCTTCGCCATCTTCTACTTCGTCCTCATCCGCCCCGGCCAGAAACAGCGCAAGGCACAGGACGCTCTCATTCGCCAGGTGAAACGCGGCGACGAGATCGTCACCACCGGCGGAATCATTGGCGAAGTGATTCACATCAAGGAGACCGCCACCTCCGAAGACGGCAAGACGTCGCCGCTCGAAGACCGCATCACCATCAAGAGCGCTGAATCGCGCCTCGTCATCGAACGCGGCCGCATCGCGCGAGTCATCCGTAGCACCAGCACACCGGCTGTAGTCGAGGGGTGAAGATCCTCGACATCCGGGTCCTTGGCGACCCGGTGCTGAGAAAGGCGACGACACCCGTCGGGGAAATCACGGACGAGATTCGCACTCTCATCGCCGACATGTTCACCACTATGTACGCCGCCGAAGGCATCGGTCTCGCCGCGCCCCAGGTGGGCCGGTCCGAACGAATTACGGTGATGGACGTCGAAGGACAGAGGTTCGCGCTCATCAATCCCGAGATCATCGAGCGCGACGGCACCATTCGCGGTGAAGAAGGCTGCCTATCGATTCCCGATGTATTCGGGGACGTCACGAGATCGAAGCGAGTCATCATCCGCGCCCTCGACGAAAACGGCAATGAGTTCGAAGCCGAAGGAACCGAGCTCCTCGCGCGCTGCATGCAGCACGAGATCGATCACCTCGATGGCAAGCTCTTCCTGGACTACCTGAGCGTCCTCAAACGGCGCAGCGCACTGTCGAAGTGGGAAGATCTCAAGGAAGATTATCCGGGCTTCATCAGAAAAGTCGCAATCGAAAAGAAAGGACCACACCACAGCGAAGGAGAGTTGTAGGTGCGCGTGCTTTTCTGGGGAACCCCGGAGTTCGCCGCCGCTCCACTTCGCACGCTCTTTGGCGAAGGCTTCGACGTCATCGGTGTGGTCACGCAGCCAGACAAACCGCAGGGACGTTCACGCAAGCTCGTGGCACCGCCGGTCAAGCAAATCGCTTTTGAGGAGAAAGTGCCTGTCTTCCAGCCGGTGAACGCGCGCGACGACGAATTCTTCCAGACAATTGAAGCAATGCGGCCCGACATATCTGTCGTCGTGGCCTACGGCCACATTCTGCCAAAGCGGTTCATCGACCTCCCGAAACTCGGCACTCTCAACATCCACGCTTCGCTGCTTCCACTCATGCGCGGAGCCGCGCCGATTCAGGCAGCAATCCGGCAGGGGTTCAGGCAAACCGGCGTCACCATCATGCGCATGGTCCCCGCACTGGACGCGGGACCCATCATTCTCACGGCCGCCGTCCCAATCCACGACGACGAAACGTATGGCGAGCTCCAGAACCGGCTTTCCGAACTCGGCTCCCTGACGCTGCTCGAAGCGCTCGCCCTCATCTCGCTCGGACAATCGGACGAGACAGACCAGGACGATTCGCTCGCGACGTACGCGCCCAAGGTCACGCGCGACGATGCGCGCGTGGACTGGACGCTCAGTGCCGCCGAGGTTGGCCGCACCATCCGCGCCTATGATCCGAAGCCGGGCGCCTTTACGAGCCTGGGCGGGGCGGATGTGAAGTTGTTTGGACCGCGGCCCGTCGAGGACACGTCTCCCGAGAATGCCGGGCACAGGGTTCCCGGCGAAGTTATCAGCGTTCGTGAAGGGATCATCGTGGCATGCGGAGACGGCCTCCTCTGCATTCGCGATGTGCAGCCGGCTGGGAAAACGCGCATGCGTTCGGCAGAATGGGCTCGCGGACGCGGCATTTCCATCGGCGAGAGACTCGGCACCTGACGCTCGATCGGCGCACGTTCCCGGTGGTTCACGCGGTCACCGACAGCGCCACGGTGACTCACGATCATTTTGCAGCGCGCGCCGAAGCCGTGATGCGTGCGATGGGGCCTCGCGGTGCACTTCACCTCAGATCTTCGCGAGTTTCCGGTAGAGATTTCTACGAGCTCGCCCAGGCGCTCGTGAGGGTTCAGGACGAAACCGGGTGCTGGCTCATCGTCAACGACCGTGCGGACATTGCGGCGGCGGTCGGAGCACGGGGTCTCCAACTCGCGTCGCACTCACTGAGAATAGCTGAGGCGCTTGCTGTTCTTCCCGGAGGGCTCATCGGCGCCAGCATTCACTCGGTCGAAGAAGCGGAGGAGGCAGAGCGAGCCGGCGCGTCGTGGTGCGTTGCAGGTACCGTCTTCGAAACTCCAAGCCACGTCGGGCGCCCTCCGGCCCGCCTGGATTTCGTGACCAGAGTGGCAGCCGCAGTGCAAATTCCGATCATCGCAATCGGAGGCGTGACTAGAGTGGCGGCCGCAGTGCAAATTCCGATCATCGCAATCGGAGGCGTGACTCCCGACGATGTCGCTCCACTGGTAGTCTCAGGGGCCCACGGAGTTGCTACGATCCGCGGCGCTGGCTGGGACTCCAACCCCGAGCTGTCACCGCCCGCCGACGACATGCTGAAAACGCGGCTTATGCCGGAGACCGGTCACGACTTTGTCGAACCTGTCACGCGCTATATTTCATCATATGATTCGGTCTCCGGAAGCAAGCGGGATGATGACTCTGACTGTAAACGGAGCACCCCGGGAACTGGCGCGTAACAGCACGGTCGCCGGACTGCTCGGCTCGCTCTCGATCGACCCCCGCCTCGTGGTCGTGGAACACAACAGGTCAATTCTCCGTGACCGGGATGCGTACGACTCCCTTCCCCTCGACGATGGCGATGTGGTGGAAATCGTCCATTTCGTCGGCGGCGGCTGACATGGGTACAGCGATAGCTAACGCGCTCGACATCGCACCGCTGACAATCGGCGGGCGCGAATTCCGGTCGCGCCTGATGGTCGGAACCGGCAAGTACGCGTCTAACTCCGAGATGACTGCCGCAATCGAAGCCTCAGGTGCCGAAGTCGTGACTGTTGCAGTGAGGCGGGTGGATCTCAATCGGGGAAGTGACGAGAGCATCCTGCATCACCTCGACCCGAACGAATTCTTTCTTCTCGCCAATACAGCGGGATGCTACACCGCCGACGATGCGATGCGTTACGCCCGGCTCGGCCGCGCTGCCGGATTCAACGAATGGGTGAAGCTCGAAGTGATAGGTGACGAGGAGACGTTGCTGCCGGACACCGCTGGCCTTCTCGAAGCAACTCGCACACTTGCGGCGGAGGGATTCAAGGTCATGGCTTACACCAATGATGACCTGATCACTGCGCTTCGTCTCGAGGACGCTGGAGCCGTCGCAGTGATGCCGCTCGCATCGCCAATAGGATCCGGGCTCGGCATGCTCAATCCCTTTGCCATCAGGACCATCAAGAAACGCCTCGCTGTTCCAGTGATCGTAGATGCGGGTGTCGGCACTGCGTCTGATGCGTGCGTCGTGATGGAACAGGGAGTGGACGGAATTCTGATGAACACGGGAATTGCGGCCGCGGATGATCCCGTGCGAATGGCAGCGGCCATGCGCCAGGCGGTGGATGCAGGGCGGCTCGCATATCTCGCCGGCCGGATGCCGCGGCGCGAGGTGGCGGTGCCGTCATCTCCAACAACCGGAATGGTAGGTCAGTGATGTCTTCGGAGGGCGGACTTCAGGTTGCAGTCGGAGGAGTGACTTCGCCGCGAATTGCAGCGGCCGGAATCTGCGCCGACATCCGTGGTGGCGAGCTGCTGGATTCATCGTTCGAGCGGCGCGCGTCGAATCTGGATGCGCGTGACCGCCGCTGGCTGCGAGAGCTCGTGTACGGAATGCTTCGCCATCGCGGGTCAATCGATGCGCTTCTCGAGCAACGCGTGCGCAGCGGCCTCGATCGCGTGGACCCAGACCTCGTGGATCTCATGCGGCTCGGCGTTTATCAGCTGCTGCACATGGGCAGCGTGCCTCCGTATGCGGCAATTGCGCAGACAGTCGAACTGGCCAAGGCGCGGCATGGTATCGGCGCCAGCAAGCTGATGAATGCAATCCTTCGCCGCATCGATCGCGAAAGCGGTGATCTCAAGGTTCCGATGCCACCCGATCCCGTCGAAGCGATGGCAGTGAAGTATTCGCATCCCGCATGGCTCGTCCGAAGGTGGATGGCGCGATTTGGTGAGGAAGGTGCATCGGTGCTGCTCATGAAGAACAACGCGGAAGCCCCCGTTGTGGTGCGTCCGTATGGAGTGGTGCGCGAGCAGCTCGAGGCGATGCTCGAGACATCGGGCGTGGAGGTCGCGGATGCCCCCCTGGTACGTGACAGCATTCAGATATCGGGCAGCATCTCTCTGACCGAGATGGGTGCGTTCAAGCAGGGACTGTTTTTTGTTCAGGACCCTGGCTCCACGCTCGTCACTCAGTACGCAGCGATTCCGGCGGGCTCGATGGTCGCAGATCTGTGCGCCGCACCAGGCGGCAAAGCGCTGGAATTGAGCCGCTCCGCCAAGACAGTCGTTGCGGTCGACCGTTCACTTCAGCGACTGGGGCGCCTTTCGGAAAATCGTGCACGGCTGGAGGCCACCAATATCGTCGTGGCTGTTGGCGATGCACGCTTTCCGGCAGTCCGCCAGATGGACGCGGTTCTCATTGACGTACCCTGCACCGGTACCGGAACTTTCCGCAGGCATCCTGACGCACGTTGGCGTCTCAGAATTTCAGATGTCCCGGTGATGGCATCGCTGCAGGCGAAGATTCTCAAAGCAGCCGCAAAAGTCGTCCGCCCGGGTGGTCTCCTGGTGTACAGCACGTGTTCACTCGAGCCTGAGGAGAACGAGGAGCAGATTGTAGCGTTTCTCGCAGGGAATCCCGACTGGACGCTCGAGGCGCCCCCTGAAGGTGCTGTGCCGCCGGAGACCATCGATGGCGGATATCTTCGCGTGCTTCCACATGTTCACGGAAGCGATGGAGCGTTCGCCGCCCGGCTGCGGCGGAGTCAGGAGTGAATGTTCGCGCGCTGCCGAAGCGTGCATTTCCGTATCTCGTCGTGGCGGTTGGCGGGTTTCTTCTCGCCTATGTGCTGCTTTTTGTCTTTGCATTCCCCGCGGACGTGCTTCCCGATGACGGGCGAATTCCGCGTGTCGTCGGCATGAGTTACGATGCAGCCGTAGCAGCGCTCGAAAAAGAAGGGTTTCGCGCGCTCAAGGGTCAGTCGCGCTTTCACAAGGCAACGGCACAAGGCACTGTGCTCGAGCAGGATCCGCCTGCAGGAAGCGTCCAGAAGCGCGGAGCCGAGGTTACGCTCGCTGTCAGCGCTGGCCAGGCGACCGCTACGGTTCCCGAAGTGCGTGGCTCGACGCAGCAGCAGGCACAGATTGCAATCGAGAATGCCGGCTTCCAGTTTGGAAGCGTATCACAGCAGATGAGTGATCAGCCGAGGGGCGCGGTGATAGCGACGGATCCCCCGCCGGGGACGTCGATGGATCTGCCTGCGACAGTCAGCCTCACGCTGAGCCAGGGTCCTTCGGCGATACAGATTCCGGATCTCACAGGACGTCCGCTTGCCGATGCTCGTTCCGCGCTCGAGCAGCTCGGCCTCAAGATGGGAAACATCACCCGCGATACGAGCTCGTTCACGCCGGAAAACACAATACTTGCGCAGCTTCCGCGGCCGGGTTCGACAGTTTCAGCCGGGGCTACGGTAGCACTGAGGGTGTCGAGATTCCCCCCGGTCGAGCGTTTTGCGCCGACTGATACGATCCTTCGAGATCCAGCTGCACTCCCACCTGCCATGACACCATGAGAGTACGCATTGCTCCATCCATTCTCAGTGCAGACTTTGGCCGTCTCGATGAGGAGATCAGGATGTGCGAGGAGGGTGGCGCGGACGTCATCCATCTGGATGTTATGGACGGACGCTTCGTCCCCAACATCACGTTTGGGGAGAAGATGATTGCAACGGTGCGTCGGGCAACGTCGCTTCCACTCGACGTGCACATGATGGTGCTCGATCCCGAAGATTATTTCGAGAGCTTTGCAGGCGCGGGTGCGACGGGTATGACCATTCACGTTGAAGCATCTCCTCACCTTCAGCGACAGCTCGTTCGAATCCGGGAGCTTGGATGTCTTGCCGGCGCCGCTGTAAATCCGGGAACGTCTCTGGATGGAGTGGCCGAGGTGATTGCTGATCTAGATCTGCTGTTGATAATGACGGTCAATCCGGGATTCGGTGGGCAGAAATTCATCGCTTCCTCCACGGAAAAAGTGGCGCGGGCAAGGCGATTGCTGGACGAAAACAACAGCGGCGCCGCGCTCGAGGTCGATGGCGGAATTTCACGCGATACGATTGAGAAGGTGTGGCGAGCTGGTGCGGATACTTTCGTAGCCGGGAACGCAGTTTTTTCTTCCGCTGATCCTGCCGCAGAGATTGGCGCACTTCGAAATGTCTGTCTTGTGACGGTATGACCGGACGAAAGCAGCTGGCGGTGGTCGCGCTTGGCGCGGCGCTCGCCATCGCGGGACTCGGTGCCGGAAGGGCGCTGCTGCGCGATGAACTCTCGCCTGTGGGAGTGGGTACTGCGGCACCGGACTTCAAGGCATACACACTGGACACACCAGCAGAAGTGAAGACTCTCGCTGACTATCGCGGCCAGGTGGTGCTGATAAACCTCTGGGCAACGTGGTGTGCTCCGTGTCGGGTGGAGATGCCGAGCATAGAGAAGCTGACACAGGCGTACGCGGACCAGGGGCTGCGTGTAGTCGCGATAAGTGCTGACGAGGCGGGGACCGAGGATCAGATCAGGAGGTTCGTCAGTGACTTTGCGCTTACGTTCGAGATTCTGCATGATCGCGGCGGTCAGGCAGGCAAGGTGAGCAAGGATTACCAGACGTCCGGCTACCCGGAGACGATCATCATCGGTCGTGACGGAATAATCCGGAAGAAACTGCTTGGCGCTCACGACTGGAACTCTGCGGAGAATCGCGGTCTGATCGAGCGGTTGCTGGCAGAAAAGGCCAGCTAGCATGGCGTGCGTTCTCGGAATCGAAACTTCGTGCGACGAGACGTCGGCGGCAGTGCTCGACGGAACGGGTGACGATGCCGCGCTCAAGTCTCTCGTCATACTGTCGCAGGACATTCACTCCGTGTTTGGCGGAGTGGTACCTGAGATTGCCTCACGCGCACACCTGACGAGCATTGTTCCCGTTGTTTCGAAGGCGCTTTCCGATGCGGGCGTCGGGCTGGATGACCTGGATGCAGTTGCGGTCACGGCTGCGCCTGGCCTGATCGGCGCGCTGCTGGTTGGCGTCTGCTACGCCAAGGCTCTCGCATTCGCACGGGGACTCCCTGTGATTGGCGTGCATCATATGGAAGGGCATCTCTTCGCGACTGCGCTCGAGCATCCTGATGCGGTGCCTCCTTTTACAGGGCTGCTTGTGTCCGGCGGTCATACGATGCTGCTCGACGTGCCCGCATGGGGTGAGTATCGGCTGCTTGGTGCCACTCGTGACGACGCCGCGGGCGAAGCATTCGACAAGGTGGGCAAGCTGCTCGGACTGCCCTATCCCGGGGGCAGGCACATCGAGACAATGGCGCGCGCCGGAGATCCTTCGCGGTTCAGGTTCAAGCGCCCGATGGTGCGGCGCAACGACTCACCGGGAAATGAAGATTACTATCAGTTCTCTTTCAGTGGACTCAAGACCGCCGTGCTTCACGCCGTTCGCGACTCTGCCGACATTGAAACGGATAAGGCGCATATCGCACGGGGGTTCCAGGATGCGTTGATCGGGGCGCTGGTCGAGAAGAGCTTCCGCGCCGCGAAGGCATGGGGACGCGAGAGAATCGTCCTCGGAGGCGGAGTGGCCTGCAATTCCGCGCTCGCGTCTGCGATGAGGGAGCGGTTGGACACTATTGGTGCTATTGTATTCACGCCGTCGCCGCGCCTTGCGACGGACAACGCGGCAATGATCGCGAGAGCCGGACTGTTTCACTTCGAGCGCGGCGAGCGCTCAGACAACGCACTGAACGCCTTTGCGAGCAAGCCCATCCCGGGGCTGGTCGCGGCCTGACACCAGAAAATCCCAAATGCCTCACATATTCGCTCAGATAATCCATCATCCCGTCTCGTACGGTTTCGGGCCCCTTCAGTTCACCGGATTCGGGTTCGCGATGCTGATGTGTTTCGTGATCGGACAGATCATTCTTCAGCGCGAGCTGGTGAGGAAGGGCGAGGATCCCGCCCCTGCAGGCGACATGGTATTTGCAGCCGTGGTGGGCGGCCTGCTCGGGGCGAAGATCTATTACGCAATCCTGATGGGCGATGCTGGGAGTCTGTTGAGCAGAGCCGGATTCGTGTTCTGGGGCGGACTAATCGGAGGAATCATCGCCGTGACCGCCGTCGTGATGTGGAAGAAAATCAGCGTGGCGAGAATGAGCGATTCAGCCGCTGTCGCACTGCCGGCTGCATATGCTGTCGGCAGAACCGGCTGCTGGGCGGTGGGTGACGATTACGGGCGGCCGTTCAAGGGAGCCTGGTCGGTGATGTTTCCCGAGGGGGCACCAGCTTCCACCGTGGGCAATATGTCGAGCATGTTCGGAGTGAAGTTCCCCGCCGGAACTCCGTTGAACGAGGTGGTTTCGGTTCACCCCACTCAGCTCTACGAAGTGCTGATGGGCACCGTCATGTTTTTCATCGTTCTCAAATTCCGCGCGCACAAGCATGGTCACGGCTGGCTGTTCGGCCTCTACTGCTTTCTGGCCGGGCTCGAGCGGTTCATCGTGGAATTCTTCCGCGCAAAGGACGACAGATTCTTTGCCGGGGGCCTCACCGCTGCGCAGTTGATTGCGATTGCGTTTGCTCTGTTTGGTGCGGTGTGGATGGCCATGCGATGGAGACCGGAGCCGGCACGCGCCAGAGCGTGACACGCCCGAGCTTCACCTAGCGGGCAGAGTGTGCGCCTCATAGCTCACGACGCCCGCCGGTATCACGTTTCGCTCGATACCGTGCTGGAGCTGGAGCGCGCAATCCTCGCTGACAATCGCGTTGCGCCGGTATCATCCTCTACTCTAACGGAAGCCGCGCGCGCAGCGACACGAGTTCTTGGACGCGCAGGATTGGACGCAGCTGCCTTGCTTCGTTCCGGCAGACGCGCCGCTACCACGAAAAGGCCGGAGCGGGATTTTTTTGCAGTGATGATGACTGTGGATCCATCGCTCGCCGCGCCGTGGTTCGTTCTTCCATCGCGACGGAGCATCTATCTGTTCGATGCCTGGCCATCGCAGCATTTGGCGATTCGCAGCTACGTGGAAACGTGGGGAATCGAGTACGCCTTCGTGTCCTCTTCACAGGCGGCTGAACGACTGGCGTCCATCAGTGACCGGTGCACTTTCATCTGGGTTCCGGAAGGAATCGAGCCGTCCTCCTATCAGCAGCGTTCACTGGCGGACAAGGACATTGACGTTTTCCAGCTTGGACGAAGATTCGACACGCACCACGCGGTGATTGCTCCAGCGCTGGAGAAATCCGGCAGGAGCTACATGTATGAGCGCGAAAAGGGGCGGCTCGTTTTCCCGACCAGAGACGCGTTCACCGACGGATTGGCCCGGTCACGCGTATCTATCTGCGTGCCTTCGAGCGTCACTCATCCTGCGCGCGCAGGCGACATCGAGACCATGACCATTCGCTACCTCCAGTCCATGATGTCGAAGTGCGTCGTGCTTGGCAGAGCCCCCGATGAAATGATCGAATTATTTGGCTACAATCCAGTCGTCGAGATAGACATGAACGATCCAGCCGGGCAGATCATCGAGATTCTGAACGAGTACGAGAGATACGCTCCGCTGCTCGAGAAGAATTTCGAGACGGTATGCCGCGATCATACATGGGCGAAAAGGTGGGAGCGTATGTCCGGTGTTCTCTTCCCGGACTGAAACTCAGGCGCCGGCGGTCGGTGCGGGCGCCTCGTCGGAAGAAGACGGAAGGAATGTCTTTACCACCATGAAGATGAACAGCAGTATGAGTATCGCCTGCGCCGCCAGCGTCTCCACCGATGGAAAGATTCCCATCGAAGGAATACTTGGCGCATCCTTGAGCACGGTGATGTTGATCAGATTTCCTTCCTGAAGCTCGCGGATTCCCTTGCCCAGAAAGACAAACGCCATGTAGTAAAGCAGCACGCTCGTCACCGTGAAGAACGGACGCATGGGGATCTTTACCCCGTAGCGGTAGAAGAGTGTAAAGATCACCGCGAGCGCCGCGAAGCCGGCGAGAATTCCGAGTGACAGTGGCACCGCCACGTTTCCCTCACTGAACAACGCCTGATAAAACAGCGCTGTTTCTGCGCCTTCGCGGAAAACGGCAAGGAACGACACCAGCACGAGTGCCTTGCCTCCACCATGTTCAAGCGCCGTCGAAACCTTGACGCGGATGAACTTCTGCCACTTGGCCGCTTCGACCTTCGAGATCAGCCAGTAGCTGACCGAGAAAAGGACCGCCACTGCGGCAAGCATGGTGGCGCCTTCGATCACTTCGCGACTGGTTGGCAGATGCGAGAAGAACGTCTTCAGGGCCACGACCATTATCGCGCTCGCCACAAGGCCCGCGCCTATTCCAGTCCAGATCGAGCGCAGTCGGTCGCGGTTGCCCGTCTTGATCAGGAATGCGGTGATTGCCCCGATGACGAGGATTGCTTCGAAACCTTCGCGAAGAATGATCAGAAACGACTGGAAGAATGCGGTCCAGCCGCTGCCAGTCGGGCGGGTGAGTTCGACGATGCGTGGGAGGTCCATCGCAATCGCATCGCGAGCGCGAACAGCCACGCTCAGGTCCTTTCCTCGGAGCGCTCCCTTGAAGTCTGCGAAATGCCGCTCCATCGAAGCAACGAGTCCTGGCTGGCGCGCGCGCGCCGGTGTCTCGAGTGGCTCAAAAGCGATGTACGCGTCGAACGCCCTGTCACCCGCATCTGCCGTCTTTCCCTGCCTCGCAAAATCGAGAGCGCTGTCCAGCAGCGCCAGGACCGAGCGGGCCGCGACGGAACCAGGCAACGACGTCGCATCGGCCACTGCTGCTGGTATCACCATCGCCGTGCCGCGGAGCGCGTAGACGTAGTTCACCACGTTCCATCGATCCTGCGGCGTCAGAGTTTCCGCAAACTGCGGCATCGGCGTGCCGCGCACTCCAACCGTAACGACGTTGTATGCGAGGGTCGGCGTCAGGTCGGGCGTGCCCGCAGACGAGCCAATGGCCGGGACTGGAACTGCCGATGAGTTGGCCGCGACCCCATCGCCGAGTCCCTTTGCTCCGTGGCAGGACGCACAATTCTGAGTGAAAAGAGCGTGACCCCGCGCGGTGTCGAGCGGCGCTGATGGAAGATCGAGTGCACCTGCTGCGCCCAGTGCTCCACTGAATCGCGCGTGGATGAGGCGAACGTCTGAGGGCGCAGACCGACTCTTTACCGCACCAATCAACGTATCGAGTACCGCCTGAGTGCGAGCAGCATTGTATCCGCGAAGCCGCTGCGCAACTTCGCGCGCATCCTCCAGAAAGCCGGTGGTTTCAGAATATTCATCTGCAGAAACGAGCTTTCCCTTGCTGTCGACGGCCTTGCCATATTCCTCGATGGCAACACTTACGATGCTTGAAAGGCGTTTAGCCGAATTTTCCTGGGCGCTTCCCGCGGACGCGAAAACCGCCAGAGACAGCGCGGTGAGAAGTGCGGATCTGAAACCTGAATTCATTGCCGAGTAAATCTATCCGGATTCCCGGAGTCGGCAATTGGGGTCAGGTGGTTGAGCGTGAAAACCTGTAATCGCCTGTCGTTTCGCGGGCTGAGAGGGCGGCCCGGGTGCCTGTTCGGTCTTCGAACCGGGCGACGAAGGCGGAGAGCCGTTCGGAGGTGAACAGGGAGCGATCGAGTCCGATTGCCCTGATTGTCGTTTCGATTGCTTCCGGCTGGCCCTCCACTTCGACGAGGGCGTCCATTCTCGGGTACTGCTCGAACCGAACGGTCGAGCCATGCAGGGCGTACTGCCAGATTCGCCGCTCGATTTCGAGGATAACGGCGTAACCGAGACCGCCAAGAATTCTGGCGAGAGCCTCGGGGTCACCCACCACCGTGGAGATCTCCTCGCGCACCTTGTAGCCATCCTCGTAGGAAGTGGGGCCCTTCCAGTCGAGGTGGGCTTTTGCCACTCCGTGGCCCGAATAGATGCGGAGCCGCAGGACGTTGTCATTTCTCAGCAGCTCCCCGCTCGAGTCGCCGTATCTGAGGTCGATCATCTGCCCATCGAACTCGAGCTTCCCGCCTGCCCGCTCGGTGTCTTTGCGGGCGGCGGCGATATCGGCCACGACGCTCTTCAGTTCTACTTCACGCACTCATGATGCGGTCCATCACCGCGTCCGTATCAGCAAGCGTCTCGAACACTGCGTAGGCGCCATGAGAGCTCAACTCGTCAACCGTATACCTGCCGGTCGCGACGCCAATTGCCCTCGCACCAATTGCTTCACCGCATCTGACATCGGCCGGTGTGTCGCCGATCACGACCACCCGATCGCCGGCGAGATCGTGTCCGAGAACCTCTCTTGCGCGGCGTTGAGCAACCCCCGGCAGCTCTGGCCGGTGCTCGTGATCGGAACCGAACGCATTTACCCTGAACCTCGAGATGTCCACCCCCGCCGCACCCAGCTTCACTCGCGCACCCTCGACCACATTGCCTGTCAGCAGTCCAACCGTCACGAGTGGCTCCTGCTCCAGCCTGTCGAGCAGCTCGAGCACGCCGGGAAATATGTGAACCGCACGCGTTCCCGACTCGAGTTCACTTCTGAGACCACCGATATAAGCATCCAGAAGCTCAGTCATCTGCCGGTCGATGGCTTCGTCGTCAAAACCTTCCAGGCGCATCAGCTCGCGCACGATCTGGCGATCCGTCTTGCCGTCGTAATGGTATTCACTGCTCCCCGGCGAACCAAATACCCGCGTCAGGGCGCTTTCCATTGCGACTCGGCCCACTCCGCCGCTGCGGAGAATGGTGCCGTCGATGTCAAACAGAACAAGCCTCACGTGCGCGTCAGGAATACGCCGGTCATGATTGTGCCAGTCCCCACTCCCTGCCAGATGGTTGGCGCTTCACGCAGGAATATCCACGCCACAATTATCGCAATGGCGGGCTGGAGATTCGCATACACTGCCGTACGCGTGGGACCGAGCACGCGAAGTCCGCGATACCAGAACAGATAGGCGACTCCCATTGAAATGACACTGGCATAGAACACTGCGCCCCATGCCGCGAGTCCGAGGTGTGCCCAGTCGGTGGCGATGAGGGCGCGGGGTGTCACAACAAGCAGAGGGAGAGTCCCGCCCAGCATGGTAAACGCCGAAAGCTGAATTGGATCGAGTCGCCGCGCGAACGGCTGGAGCATCACCGTAAATCCGGTCCAGCATAGTGTCCCGCAGAACACGAGCAGCGTCCCGAGGAACGTCCCCATGCCGTGCGATGACCTGGCACTTCCCAGCACGACAAGCGCGACGCCCGACAACGACAACACTATTCCCGCAACCACGCGCCGGTTCACTCGTTCGACTCCGCCGAGCCGGCTGGTGATTGCGATCATGGCGGGCGCGGCGGCGACGATGAGCGCAGCATTGCCTGCCTTTGTGAGTGCGATGCCCTGCACGAAGAAAAGCTGGTAGAACCCGTTGCCGAGAACGCCGAGTGCCATCAGTGAGAGAATCTCGCGACGCGTGGGGAACGTTCCGCCTCGCGCATATGCCAGCGCCAGGAGCACCACTGCGGCAATCATTACTCTGAGTCCCGTGAATGCGAGGGGCGTCATCTCAGTGGTGGCGAACTTCACGACGCTGAAGTTTATGCCCCAGATGACGGCCATGAGAAGGAGAAGCGCGTCGGTCTTTCCGAATCCTGGGTGACTCTGGTTCTGGGGCATCCGGCGAAAGCTAGCTTGTCACGGTCCGCTCCTGCTACTTTCACCGATGCACATTTCGTTTGCTGTTTTTGCCGACGGCGCCAACCTCTCCCAGGAGGGGAAGCTCAACGTACTCGGCGTCTTCGACGCGCTCGCGGTAGGCGGATTTCCGGCCGTACATCCCCGAACGCATTTTGTCGTTCGCCTGAAGGGAACCACTGAGGATACCGGCGCACACACCCTGAGTTTCGGGTGGGCGGATCCGGCCGGTGAAGTCCTGTGGTCGTCGGACGGCGAATTGAATGTCGCGCCTGGTCCAAATCCTGGATTCGAGATGGATCTCCCTATCATTGCCGTGATAGACCTGCCGTTGAATCAGTCCGGCCTGTACACCATGCGGGTATCGCTGGACGGTGACCTGCGGGCGGAAGTGCCCCTGCACGTCAGCAGCTCGCCTCAGGTCGTGATGCCTGCGGCAGGGGGAATGGTCAGTTAGGGGAGAGAGGCGGAGTTAAAGAATTCGTCTCGCAAAGCGGAAATTTGAGAGCAGCGACGTGACGTAGGAGTCAGGGGTATCGAGCGCTTCGATGAAATGTCCCCCTCGCCCAAGTGCCTGATGCACGAGGCGGCTCCCGGAAACGGCCAGTGCTACATGGGTGATGTGCCCGTCCTCACGGTCGGAGAAGAACAGCAGGTCCCCGGCCTCGATCGCTTCGAGCCCTCCCTCGATCAGCACGCCCTGAGTTGCCTGCTGCCATGCGTCCCGGAGAAGCTTGATTCCGTGCAGAGCGTAGACCGTCTGCACCATACCCGAGCAGTCCGCACCCCACGGGGTGATCCCGCCCCACTGATAGTATGTCCCCTGAAAGAAGCCGGTGGCCGATGCGACAATGGCATCGCCGGCCTGGGGAAATACTTCGCGGCGGCGAGCGCGGTTGAGCGTCCTCCCGCTCGTGCACGGTTTGTCGCCGACGATCGACCCGAGGGGGAGGTCAATCGTGATGCCACGTGAATCGCGCAAGCTGCACCCCAGTGACATCTCGCCGTCGGTATCCCATCCCCACACCGCGCACTCCGGACCATCGGCCCGCTGGCAATAACCCTCGTGCACCCAGCCCTCGTAGCCGTCAGAACTGCGCACTCTCAACCACGGCCCCTCGGTCGCGACAATTTCCGCGCAATGCCCGAACAGGATCTGCGATTCCTGATTGGCGGATGCGCGCGGATCGTGCAGCATAGGAGCGACCGGGCTCGTTGCGCGAATGAATTTGGGACTCAATGCTCGGGCCAGTCTATCAGCGGTATCTCACGTGCTGGCGTGGCAGGAGGATCGTTCGCTGCACCGGGGATGCATTTGCGGCACTCGATGATGCCGCGGAAGCTGCAGATAACGCAGATGAACGTACCGCAGACCGTGCACGGATATCCCTCTGATGCTCGCTCCTCGTTTCCGCAGGAGCGGCAGATCATCGCGTCTTTCTCCTTCAGGTCTGCCATCAGAACCTCCAGTTTCGGAAGAAATCGAAACCGAACTGCCGGGGCGTCTGCTGCTGAATCTGCGGAGCGTTCCGGGCACATGTAACATCGCTCGATCCCGGCTCCACGCCAGCCTGCGCTGTGTAAATGGAGTTGAACCGGTATTCAAGCTTGAGCCCGAAGTTGTCCCTGAAGTTGTTGGCGTTGACGAAACAAAGCCCGGTGCTCAGGCCCAGGAACCACTTGTTGCCTATCTGCTTGCCGACGATAGCGCGCGAGTTGAGCAGACTGTAGAGATATGGATCTGCGGCCTGCGCTGCCTGCGCATCGTTGAGGCGTCCCGTCTGGATCTCCACGATGTCCACGAGGTTGCGTGGAATGGCGCTGGTGAGAATCGAGCTTCCGTATCGCACTGCAAACGATGCGAATTGCGACCTGTAGAGTCCCTGAGAGTTGTCGAGCGCGATGGCTGGCTCACCGGTGATGAGATAGCTGATCAAATCCGACTGCGACAGCGGGAGGTTGTCCGGGTTGTCGAGCGTAAGTGTGGGTGCGGTGAGCGTGCCGCCAATGTTCACTCTCACTCTCACGTCGCGCAGGTTCGCGCTCCGCTGGGTTGGCTGGCGGATAGTGTGGATAGCGCGAATATCGAGTGTCGGATTGACGTCCGGCGTTCCAAAGAACCTGAGACTGCCGCTCTGCACTTCGAACGTCGGTTGCACGAATGGTTCTACCAGCGTCAGCCGGTACGTACCTCTTACCGCGTTGAGCGTGCCTTCCAGAGCTAGCTGCGCCGGCTCGCCGGTGCCTACGCTTCGACCGAGCGTGACATTGAGTGACCCGCCGAGCTTTACATTCGCTTCAGATGAACGCAGCCAGACCGCGTCGCCGATATTCACCGCGACATTCTCCAGCGTCAGGTTTCGCGCAAACTCGCTCGGCGTGGATGGAAGAAGCTTCCGGTCGCGCGAGAGCAGTGTATCGACGATTCCCGCGAATTCCGGGTCACTCAGGTCAACGATCTGTTTGGTGAGAAGCTCGGGTATGAAGATGGTTCCGCGATCGACCCGCACGGCGCCGCTCACGCGCGCCCGGTTATACGGCCCGGTAAGCGTGAGGTCGTCATCTGTGGAGATATCCAGCGATGCGACGCCGGGTTTCTCGACGACGTGAAAGTTTTTTGCCAGCAGCCGGAGATTGAAGAACGGATTTGTGTAATTCTCCAGGCTCACAAATCCCTCTGCCGCCAGCGTTCCCCTGCGATCCCGGTTCGTTTCGGCGGACATTCTCTGGATGAAGACCGTATCGCGCTCGAGCAGGACGTCCGCGTTTACCCTCTCGAGTGCGAGCCCTGCGTTGGTGAAAGTCGCGAAGCCGTTCTTGATGCGGAATTGTCCATCAATGATCGGCTGCTTTACAGTTCCGCGGACATCCACATTGGCGACGAGCGATCCGCGGGCTTTCTGAAATCCGGGGACGAATGCTTCGAAGACTCCGAGGTCAACGCTGTCAGTGCGGAGGTTGCCGCGAATCGAGTCGCCAGCGAGGCGCACATCGCGAACGGCAAGGCGGGCTGTACTCGAGTGGCGGAGAATCAGCGAGTCGAGCGAGCCGCCGCCGGGGACGAGAATTGCACGCGCGGGCCCTTCCAGACGGTAGTTGCTGCCGCTGGACACTGCGACCGAGCCACTGTCGAGAGCAATCCTCGTTGTGTCTCCCGCTCGCAGTGCGGATCCGCCGAGGCTGGAGACGACACCGCCTTCGCTCATGAGCCGGGCGGTGAAGTTGGCACTGTTGGCCGAAGCGACTTGGGCATTTACCTGAAGCGCGGTAAATCCAAACGGACCGGCCCTGATGGTGTCGGCTTCCAATCCGATTGTGCCCATCGGATTTGCCGGCAGGCCCGACAACAGGAAGGTCCCGGCGAGCCGCTCGATGCTTTTCCCTTTCGTCGATAATCCGCGACCGCTCATGGTTCCCTGCAACGACAGAAGATCCCGAGTACCGCTCAACTCGCCTACCATCCGCACGGCACCCTGAAGCGAGTCGGTAGCGACGGAGGTGTTGCGTCCGATGTAACGTTTTACGTCGGACAGCGAATCGACTGCCACGTTGAAGGCGAGGCGGCCCTCCCGCCCCGGTATGAGACCGACACTTCCCGAAGCGCTGGCGCGAGCCACGTCACTCACCACGATGAGAGTGTCGACAAGTGCGGTGCCGCTGTTGAGTCGTACGCTGGCGCGGGAGGAAAGGATGTTGAGCTTGTCCACGGTACCCTTGAAGGATCCGCCCAATGTTCCATCGCCGACAATCAGTGAGTCGCCGACGAAGTCGATGAAGTAATCGCCGGCCAGATTGGTTTCCGATGCTTTCGGATTTTCAAGAAGAGCGCGAAGGTTCAGGTTTGCGACGGTCCCGACTCCGCGAGCTCCGTAAGTGGGCAGGTTGCTGTCCACCGTGCCTTTGTAGGCGATTGTTCCGCCAGCTCCGGTCAGAGTGGTTTCGACGTTGAGTTCTTTCGGCTGGCCGACGATGCGGAGCGGGCCGCTGTAGTTGCCGCGCGGAAGAATCGAGGGGTACGAATTTGCCAGGGTCGTCATGTTGAGCGGCGCGCCCTGAATATCGAGGTCGTACTCCATGTAAGTGTCGTGCGTCGTAACCCGGCCGCTGCCTGTGATGCGGGAAGTGGGCAGGTCACCGTCGTGATGCACGAGATCTGCGTTCGCAAATCTCACGTCCAGCCACAGATCATCGAGCCGCGTAAATCCGGACACTGTTCCTTTCAGCTCGAGGAACGCCGGGCTCAGCGCGCGCATCGTCCGGAGATCGAGCGTCTCGATGTTTACATCGAACCCGCGAAACACCGTGAACGCGGGCTCGAGAATATCGAGTTCACCGCGGCCGGTACCGCGCGACACTGCACCCGGTACGTTTCCATCGGCAAAAGTGAACCGTGTTTCATTCACCCTGAACCTGTTTACGGGCCCGCCATCCGCGCGCACGAATCCGGTGATCTGTCCATTCCACGGCAGTGGAAACGGCTTTCCGTTGAAGACGCGAATCAGCTTGAAATCGAGCGGGGCGGCAGCGACACTCACGTCCTTGAGGATGAGCACCGGTCCGCCCACGCCGTATGTCATATTGCCAATCAAACGTGAGTCGGTGGTGCGCACATCCATGTTCCGTATGGCGAAGTCCACGACCTTCGGATGGCTGACGTTGTTGATATCGAGGTTGAGTTTTCCCCCGCCGCTGGTGGGCAGTGTTGGATACACCCACGCGATGTCACTCATCGCCACCTGGTCGCCGATGAGGTGGATGTCATAGCGCATCGGGATGCCGCTGCCCCACACGAGCTTCCCGGATGGAATGCTTCCTCTCGAATTGGGAAGCTCGAAGCCAGGCGACTTGAGCCATATGGTATCTCCGACGTGCCGTACCTCTCCCGATATTCGCTTTACCGACAGCGGGGGGTCCGAAGCATCTATACTTGCGCGGGCTATCCGAAAGAATCTTCCGGCGGTATCCGGATCTGCAATGCGCGCATAGCTCACACTCGCGTTGAGGTTCCTGAATCGCCGAATGTGAGTGAACCCTTCAGATGTTCGCCTGATCTCGGTACGCCACTGATTGCCCGGACTGTTGCGAGTTAGCGAGCCCAGATTGAATGCGATGGCGCTGTCCCGCCTATATCCTCGCAGCGAATCTGCTGGTTTCCATCTTAGACCAACGGAGACGGTTCCTCCGTGAACGTCCGCAGAATCGATCACGATGTAGTCGCCGAACGCGCGTGACGCACCGCGGGCTTTTCGGGGACCCGACGGAAAAATGCGATTGTAGTTCCAGTGCCCGTCGGCCAGCTCCCGGATTCGAATAACCGGCCGCTGCACGTCGAGGTGACTGAGCAGTATCCTGCGGTCGATAACGTCCCGCAGGTCATACGAGACGTGCACTGGTCCGCTTGCGATGAACAGCGAGTCGTTTTCATCGCGGATTTCGAGCGAATCGATCGTGACGCCGCCAAAGAGTCCGCCGCTGATGCGCCCCACATAGAACGTGCCGCGCACCTTACCGTCGATCCACGCCTGGAGATATTTGCGTACCTGATTCTGCCCGTAGCCGGTCTGCGTCACGGACACCACGAGCGAAGCGGCGATGACTATCAGCGCTGCGAGAGCAAGTGCACTCCAGAGGACGATGCTGCGACGCCGGGACATTCTAGAACGCCTGGCCTATGGCGAAGCTGAAGGTAAGGCGGCTTCGCAAACTGTTGCTCGTGGAAGGCTGAAAGCCAGGACAGCGACCTTCGTTCTGTTTCAACCCATCGTCTGAAAGATGCACGGCGAGAGAGTTGCCGCGCGTCACGCAAGGCAGCGACCCGGCAGGCGTTCCAAACTCGTCGAAGGGCGCGCCGCTCGGCACTTCATAATAGAGTGGCCCGGACTGACGCCGGTACGGATTGTAGCCCATCACCAGACGAACGGGCCCAACCGGGGAAAACGCAGTGAGCTGAAGTCCCGGTGTAACCTTGATCGAGAAGTTCTGGAAGTTTGAAGTAGTGCCGCGATTCCATACATCACCCGCATCTGTAAACACGGTCCACTGCAGCAGGTCAGGCAGAAACGGACTCGGCATTCGCAACTCGATGTTGGTGACGAGCAGCGAGTTGCCTCCTACTGGCACCGCCCTGCGAAACCCTGTTTCTTCGGCCGGCGCCCAGAAGACGCTGTCGGCGAGGCCTGATTCAGCGGGGGTGACAAGTTGATACGAACGAGCGATGTAAATCGCAGAACCGAGTTCGTTCTGCGAGAATCCGCGCACGCTTGTCGGACCACCGGCATAGAGCCGCTCCTGGGGCGGAATAAATCCGGTCGTCGTTCCAAAGCTCCGGCCAAATACGGCGCCCGCTCGCGCCCTGAGAGCCAGAACAGAGCCCCCCGGCGCGCCAAAATATTGCGAGCGCTCGGCCACGAACTTGTTGAAGCGCAGCGCTGTGTCAGAACCGATCACTGGCGACGCATGCCGCGCTTCAATACGCCACTGATACCCGCGCGACGGAGAGAGGAAATTGTTGGACTTGTCCTGCGACATGACCGCGCTCACCACCGCCAGCCGCTGAGTCTGCTGCACGCGGCGGCGATCTCTCGGATCGCAGACATTGAATACCGCGCAGAACAGCGCCGGCTGCGCCTCGGTGCGGCCGAGGTCCAGCGAATAGGCAAAGGTCACCGGGAGTGTGCGCCAGCGCCTCCATTCGATCGATGCAACTCCACCGATTGTCGTGGTTCTCAGATACGCGTTGTACTCTGACACCCGCTCGCTGAACACAGTGATGGTCGGCAGAAAGTGCAGCCCCGAGTATACCGGCTGCCTCAGCGTTGCACCGACGTAATAGTTGAGCTTGCGGCTGAACGGATCGCGCCTGGCCTGTGGGCAGAGCGCATCGAGGCCGGACAGCGGTTCTCCTCTTCCTATCTTGGAAACTCGCGTCGTGAGGTCGAGGCGCCGCGCCTCGTGAAGAAGGTTGTAGTTCGACAACTCGCTGGTCACTCGAAAGCAGTCGAGCGTTCCATATCCCGCACCGAGGCGCGCGGACTTCGTGGTATTTTCCGCCAGCAGCGCGCGGATGTTGATGACCGAATCCGAGGGGCCCGCGGCCGTATCCGGAAGGAGAGCGACGTGTTGATATGCTTCTGTGCGGTAGAGCGTCCGCTGTGCGTCGAGTAACTCGCTTTCACGATACACATCGCCCGGGTCAATTCCGATGATGCGCTTCACGACAGGGTCAGGTATCTGCCGCTCCTTGGACTCGAAGGGAACGACCGCAACTTCAATGCGACCGATGCGCGTGAACGGCCCTGTCTCCACCCGGATCGTATCGAAGGCAACCCGGCGCTCCTCGTCTACGTCGTAGGTGTTGTTTACGTCAGCCCGCGGATATCCGTTGTTGCGAAGTCTTCGTGCAATGGAGTCCCGGGCCGCGTCGAGGTTGATGCGATCGAAGCGGTCGCCGGCACGAATCGGAAGCTTCGCCATCACGCTCTTCGGATCTGCAACTGAATCGAGTCCCTCAATCACGAGCGACTCGAGCCGCGTCGGCGGGCCCTCGTGAATCAGGAAGTTCACTTCCACGCCGCTGCCCGAGGTCTTGATTGCCGTGTCCACCGTGGCATCGGCAAAGCCACGGCGACGGTAAAAAATCACGAGGCGTGCGCGGTCCTTGGGAAGCTCGGTACGGTCGAGGCACCTGCGAGCAGTGAGTGGAAGATGCAGCACCGTGCGCGCAAACGGGGACGCTGTCGTGACGATGACCTTCGACAGGTCAGCGTCGGAGAACGCGGTGTTGCCGGTGAAGCTGAGCCGCCTGACTTCCTTGTCGCCGGCATCGCAGTTGATGTCCTGGGCGGAGGCAGTCTGGCCGAGCAGTTGAATTATGAATGCGCAGCCGGAGAGGCAGAGGGCGTGCGCGGACCTGCGCCGCATCAGCGCTCGCGTTTTCGGTCCCATGCCCCCGCCGGTCCACTGGTCGGATCGGGGTGGGGCGGCTCGCTCACGAGCGCGGGCGATGGCACCAGCGGAGTACGCTGGATTAAGAGTTGCACCAGGTAGAAGGCACCTAATCCGGCAGCCACTCCAATTCCGATGGCGGGCAGGAGATCGCTGGCTCCGAGTTGGCGCCTATAATAGTAGTCTTCATGCATGGTTTGACGCCTTCTCGATGGCCCGGTAAGTTCTCGCGTCCCGCCCCACAATGTCAACGGTATGATAATGCGTATTCAACGAATTGTCCTTGCAGCCCTGACCGTCGTGATGGCCTGCGAGGGTTCCAACTCCTCGCCGACCCGCCACACGCTCATCGATTCGCGAGACACTTACGACCCCCGCTCGCTCGATCCGGCGCTGTCAACCGACGTGCCAACGGGCCGTGCTGTGGGCTATGTCTTCGACGGACTCGTGAGGTTTACGCCCGACGCTCAGGTGGTACCTGGCCTGGCGCACGCGTGGGAAGTCACCCCCGATGGGATGACCTACACATTTCACCTCAGAACGGGCGTAAAGTTCCATGACGGCACGCCCTTCATCGCGCGCAATGTAATCGCCTCGTTTCAGAGAGTGCTCGACCCGAAGACCAGGGGTGGTCGCGGATGGCCGCTCTATCCGATCCTCGGGGCAAAGGAATTTGCCGACGGTTCAGGCGGTTCTGCCGTCGCCGGCCTCTCGTCGCCCGATGACAGCACTGTCGTGATCCGCCTCAAGGAACCCCTCGCAATTTTTCCAAAACTTCTCGCGATGCCGGTCGCCGCGATCGTGCCGAACGCCGTCCCCGAGAACTTTGGTCAGAACCCCGTGGGCACCGGCCCATGGAAGTTCGTCGAATGGAAACACGATGATTACCTCAAGTTTGCCGCGAATCCCGACTACTTCGGTGGAAGGCCAAAAGCAGACAGCCTGATGGCGCGAATTATCCCCGAGCCGAGCACCGCGGTTGCGGAGTTCGAGAGCGGGAACGTCGACGTGCTGTACGTACCCGAGGGCGAGACGCGGAACTGGGAACAGACTGACGAAAAGAAGGCGATGCTCGAGAGCGCTCCGGCACTTCGCGTCTTCTATGTGGCCATCAACACCACGCGCGGGCCGCTCGCCGACGTGCGCGTGAGACAGGCGCTGAACTACGCCACAGATGCGAGCGGAATTCTGAATGGGATCGTGAGTGGCCGCGGAAACCTCGCCGCCGGAGTGATCCCGCCCGCCCTCGCAGGCGGTGATTCCACGCGCAAGGGATATACGCGCGACCTCGCCAAGGCAAAACAGCTTCTCAAGGAAGCAGGCTTCCCGAACGGAATCGACATCGAGCTATGGTCATCGCAGACGCCTCCCTTCCCCAGAATCGCCCAGACAATTCAGGCAAATCTCAAGGAAGCCGGCGTTCGCGTGAACCTCGTGCAGCGCGACGCGTCTTCAATGCGTGAAGCAGCGCGCGCCGGAAAGACGGACATGGCGCTCAAGGACTGGTTTGCCGATTATCCAGACGCGGAGAACTTCCTGTATCCGCTGCTCCACACGGCTAACAAGGGGGTGGGAGGCAACGTGTCGTTCTACTCCAACCCGCAATTCGACAAGCTCGTCAGCGACGCGCGCCGCGAGCAGGACGAATCGAAGCGTACGGCGCTGTATAAGCAGGCCGACGAGCTCGAGTACAAGGATGCGCCGATGATCTACCTGTTCTTCTACAAGGAACTGTACGCCGTGCAGCCGTGGATCAAGAACTTCAAGGTGCCGACAATTTTCACGGGCCAGCGCTGGACAGATGTCCAGATTCAGTTCCAGAGATAGGTCGCACGCGTGATTGCATTCATCGTCAAGCGGCTGATGCTCTCCATCCCGACGCTGATCGGGGTGATGGTCGTGGTGTTTCTGCTCCTTTACGTAGCCCCGGGTGACCCTGTACAGGACATGGTGGGCGAGCGTGCTGACGCCGAAACGATTGCGCGGCTCAGGAAGGATCTTCATCTCGATGAGCCGGTCGCAAAACAGTTCATCCTCTATGCCGGCGGCGTACTAAAAGGCGACCTCGGCAATTCCTACATCACGCAACGGCCAATCATCCGCGACATTAAGGAACGGTTCCCCAAGACACTGCTCCTCGCAGGTTCAGCGATGCTGCTTGCCTCGATACTCGGGATCACGATAGGGGTTCTGTCAGCGAAATATCCAGGCAGCTGGTTTGATCGAGCGGGGCTTGGACTTGCCTACCTTGGAATCTCGTTTCCCGTTTACTGGGTGGGATTGATACTGATCCTGATTTTTGCAGTGACGCTCAAGTGGCTGCCCCCTTCGGGTTACGGCGGAATCAAGTACCTGATACTTCCGGCTCTCGCTCTCGGGTCTCGATCGATTGCGTTTCTTGCCCGCGTCACCAGGTCATCGATGCTCGAGGTGTTGGGTGGTGACTTCGTTCGAACGGCGCGAGCAAAAGGTCTGCGCGAGCAGGTCGTCATCGCACGGCATGCGCTGCGGAACGCCCTGATCCCAATCATTACCGTGCTCGGTCTCGACTTCGGGTACTATCTCACCGGCTCGATTCTCACTGAAACGATTTTCTCATGGCCGGGAATTGGACGGTACGTTGTGCAGGCGATAGCGCGGAGAGATCTGCCCGCAATCAACGGAACCGTTCTCTTTTTGTCGGTGGTGTTCGTGCTGGTGAACCTCATCACTGATCTTGCGTATGCCAAGGCTGATCCGAGGGTTGCGTACGGCTGATTCAACGCCTGCTGGTGCGCTTGCGGGAGCAGTCATCGCCATGGTGATGCTGGCTTCTCTCGCAAATGGCCAGACTCCAGCAACGGTCGCACCGCCTGCAGCATCGCAGAACCCGTCGCCGATGTCGGAGTCCACGCGCGCGCATGAACGACTCACGCAGAAGGAAACCGGGAGGACTCACCGATCCTTCGCGGGCCCACTGGCAAAGCAGGTTGATGTTTTCATACCTGAGTCTGCTCCTCGCAGAGACGCCACCTTTGAAGTCGTTGTTCATTTTCACGGTGCAGCGTGGCTTCCCGAACAGGCTGTCGCGGGATTGAAACGCGGCACCGTTACCGCTGTGGTGAATCTGGGAACCGGTTCCGGTGCGTACGATCGCGCTTTTTCAGATCCGTCTGTGTTCGACTCCCTGCTTGTCGGCGTGACCCGCGAAGTCTCTGCCACGATGGGCAGACCTGCACGCGCAGGCGACTTGACGCTTGTCGGATTTTCAGCCGGACATGGCGCCGTGCGGGCAATCCTCCGCACTCCCCGGCACTTTGCGCGTGTAAACTCAGTGCTTCTGATCGATGGAATGCACACGTCGTATATCCCCGAGGCGACTCCCCTTTCGAATGGCGGAACAATGGACACTACCAACCTCACCGCATTTGCCGGTTTTGCTCGAGCGGCCATGCGTGGCGAGAAGAGTTTCCTCGTGACTCATTCGGAGATTTTTCCCGGAACCTTCGCCAGCACCACTGAGACAGCCGACTGGCTGCTCGCCTCTCTCGGTCTCCGCCGTACGGCCGTATTGAAGTGGGGTCCGCGCGGCATGCAGCAGCTCAGCGAAGTGAAGGCGGGAAGGTTTGAACTGCTCGGGTTCGCGGGCAACTCCGCGCCCGATCACATCGATCAGTTTCATTCGATGCCTGAGCTGTTGTCGCGCCTGGTGGAACGCCGATGACGGAACCGAACGCGAGCCCGCGCGCTCAGGCCGAGAGCGCACTGCACCGCCGCGATGCGGCCGCGCTCCGCACGGTACTGGAGAACAATCCGGATCTCCGCGCAATGATCAACGCTCCGGCGTTTCCCTTCAATTCCCCCGCAATCGTCGCCTTCGCCGGCGATGCCTCGATGGTTGAAGTGCTGCTCGACTTCGGGGCCGATCCAAACAGCAGGAGCGATTGGTGGGCTGGCGGCTTTCACGCACTTCATTCCGCCACCCCAGCCGCAGCCGAACGATTGATCGCTGCAGGCGCAATTCCCGACGCCTGCGCGGCAGCTCACCTTGACGATATCCCCCTGCTAAAGCGGATGATCAGCGAGAATCCTGCGTGCGTGAACGAGCGTGGCGGAGACGGACAGACACCACTCCACTTCGCGGTATCGCGCGCGACAATCGATCTGCTGCTAGACGCCGGTGCCGATATCAATGCGCGCGATGTGGATCACAGATCTACACCTGCGGAATGGATGCTCGACCAGAAGCGCGGCGCCGGGCGATACGACCTCGCTCGCTACCTTGTCGAGCGAGGCGCATCAACCGACATCTTCCTCGCTTCGGCGCTCGGTCTTACCGACACCGTGCGGGAAATGGTGGTGTCAGACCCGACGATCCTCGACCAGCGCACCGGACGCGGCGATTACGGTGAGAAGCCGCCGAGCAGTTACCACATGTACTTCTGGACGATCGGTGACGCACGTTCGCCGCTGGACGTCGCCGCCCAGTTCGAACAACGCGACACGCTCGACGCGATACTTGAGTTTGCGTCACCGATTCAGCGGTTTTTGCTTGCATGCCGAACCGTCGATAGACCCGAGGCGAGGTCGCTTCTAAGCTCCAACCCAGACCTTATCGAGACGATGACGGTGGGTGATCACCGTGCCGTAAGTGACGCTGCGTGGAATGGCAACGCACGCGCAGTCGAGTTGATGCTCGAGCTTGGCTTCGACCCCCGAACTCCAGGTCACGACTCCGGGAGTGCGCTGCATTGCGCCGCCTGGGACGGCTCAGTGGACACAGTAAAGGTGATACTCCATCATCCCGATGCCCGCCAACTCGTCCATATCAGCGACCCTCACTACAACGCCACGCCCCTCGGCTGGTGCTGTCATGGTTCGCGATTTGGAAACACCAATCACGATCATGCAGGTGTTGCGCGACTGCTGCTCGATGCCGGCGCGCTGGTCCCCGACTCGGCTGATGCGTCACCGGCAGTGATGGCTGTCCTCGCGAGTCAGTGACGTCGGGAAAAGAGCACATCCGTCATCTTGACCAGCGTGGCCGAGCACCGCTCAGGTGGCAGCGGTTTTCTATTGCCGGAGTATGCGTGTGTTTCGTAGGAGTTGGCGAGCTTGTAAGGGAAGAAGCCTCCGGCTGAGAAGATGTCGAAGATTGCGGCGGGCTCGACGTTCTGATCGCGCAGGTCGTCCGGCGATATTTCGAGCGCCACTTCGAGACCTTCAGGTGCGCGGTTTCGCAGAAATTCCTCTATTCCCCTGATTACGCCCCATTCGGCGCCTTCGACGTCGATCTTGATCATCCGCGCGCGGGATATCGTTTCCAGGCCGACGATGTCCTCAAGGGGAAATGCCCGAATCTCGGCCTCGTGTTGCGTGTAGTCTTTCCCGGGACGAATCGTGGTTCGCGCGATGTTTGATTCGTCTGCCTGAAAAACGCTGACGGTTCCGCGTGAATCTGACGCGGCGCACCCGTGAACTTCGATGTTGCCCGCCCCGTTCGCGGCGATGTTTGCCTTGAGCATCGCGCAGATTCGAGGTGACGCTTCGATGGCGATGACCCTTCCTTCCGGACCAACAAGCCCCGACGCGAGGAGCGAGAAACCCGACGTTCGCACCGACATCGATGAAGACGTCTCCGGGCTTGAGAGCCTGCTGAATGCAGTAGGTGAGGTGAGGTTCCCACGCGCCGAAGAAATAGACGTTTCGGTGAATGAAATCTTCAGTACTCCCGGTAAGTGTGGCTCCGTAGAAGGTTCGGGCCCTGACGGGACGCGGGCGAAACGCGAAGTTGTCCAGCATCCATTTCCTGCCGAACGTGTACCGGGGATAGCGTACGTACAGTCTCGCCGCGGGAACCAGTGCGTGGCCGATGGAGACCTTCAGCGACTTCACGGTGCGTTCGAGCATCCGTCGGCCTTGCGAAAGGGACGCGGTCCTGGAACCGGGACATCAATGGGGTCCCTTGTTTATACCCCTGGCCCCCGAAAAGTCCACACCGGAATTTTTTCCGATCGCAGGTCAGTGCGCTTTCTTCGCCGCTCGCTGCGGAAACACAAGTATGCTAACAATGATGAACGCGAGCAAAACGGCAGATGCGGTGAAGCGGCTTAGTGCCAATCCCCCGTCAACGACTGGCTTGTCGAGGAAATCGCCTACTACAGCGCCGAGCGGCCGCGTGAGGATGAACGCCATCCAGAAGAGAGTAGTCTTGGAAACATTCGTCCAGAAATGCGCAGCGATTACCATCGCTAAAAGGGCGCTGAAGAGAATCGCGGCGCCGATGTAGCCCATCCCTGCGGAGTCGGCAGTCCAGTCGCCGAGTGCCGTGCCGAGGGTCTGGGAGAACATGATGGTTACCCAGTAGAACATTTCTGCCTTGGGCGAGCTGACGGTCTCGACGGAAATGGAGCCGAGCGTGCGGTGCCACAAAAACAGGGTCAACAGGAGGAGTCCGAGCAGCATCAGTGATCCGCCGGGGTAACCGATGCCAAGCGAACGGTCCGCAAAATCGGCGAGTGTGGTGCCGACGGTGGTGGATGCAATGATCGTCCCCCAATACAGGAAGGGATGGAACCTCTTGGCGGCTATCTGGGCGAATACGGCCGCGATGAAGATTGCGCCAAAAATTGCCGTGCTGATCAGGTAACCGAGGTTGAGAGACATGGAGAGTGCATCGCCGCCGGTTTCGCCAAGCGTGGTTGCCGCGATCTTGATAATCCAGAAGGTGAGGACGACTTCCGGAACCTTGCTCATGCCATCTTCGGTTGTGTCACGCACGCTGACCTCTTGATCGGGACATTGGCTAACCGCACCTTGAGGCCAGTGGCAGGAAGGAAGCCAAAGATAGCCGGACTGCTCGTTGCTGCCATCAGCGCGGGCAAGTGAGACTCAAACCAGAGAGGCAGTTAGATGCGCCGAGCGTTGATTGTGGCACTCGCAGCAGCGGCTTTCACCGTGTCGGGCGGGGCGATGGCGCCACCATCGTACCTGTTCGTGTGGGTTGGAGATATGGAGCGGAAGTCCAGCGACTTTCTCGCCGTGATCGACGCGACGCCGTCGTCTTCTCGTTACGGTCAGATCGTAGCATCGATTCCCACGGGCGAAATCGGCACTCACCCGCATCATACCGAGGCGGAGATGCCGGCGGATGGCCATCTGCTTGCTAACGGCTTCGGCGCCGGGCGAACGTGGCTGTTCGATCTCACTAAACCGCTCGAACCGCGCATCGTCACGTCGTTCGGTGAGCTGGGCGGGTACAGCCATCCCCATACGTTTGTAAGACTCGCTGACGGGAATGTTCTGACGACGTTTCAATACCGCGCCCGGCAGGCGAATGCCGAGATGTCACACGACACAGTGTCACAGCCCGGTTCGTCTGACGCAGGCGGCATGCATCACATGACGGAAGCCAGCGAAGCCACCACCGGCGGCCTCGTACTGATGGACGAGCGCGGCCGACTTCTGAAAAGCGGAGACGCCAGCGACCCTGCGATACCTGACAAGCACATCTTTCCATACGCTGCGTTGCCGCTTCCCTCTATGGATCGCGCCGTCTCTACGACGACGAACATGAATCCGGGCGACTCGCTCGCAACTTCGGAGTGGATTCAGTTGTGGCGGTTGTCAGACCTCAAGCTGCTGAAGAGCATTGCGCTCAAGCCGGGGCCGAGGGGGAACGAGAACAGATACACTGGCGAGCCGCGCCTCCTTCCAGATGGCAGGAACGTGTATATCCACACGTTCAACTGCGGACTTTATCTCCTGAGCGATCTCGACAGGCCGCAGCCGAAATCAGAATTCGTGATGGCATTCGAAGGCGACAACTGTGGCGTGCCCGTTCTCGCTGGTCACTACTGGTTGCAGCCGGTTCCGGCCGCGAATGCTCTGGTCTCGATGGACGTCAGCGATCCACGGCGTCCTCGGGAAGTGTCGCGCGTGAAACTCGCCGGCGAAGAGCCGCATTGGATAGCGATCGATCACACCGGGCGCCGGGTGGTGCTGAACTCCGGCGGATATGCGAAGTCGAACCGGCTTTACATCATCAACTTCGATCCAAAAAACGGGCGGCTTTCGCTGGATACGAAATTCCGTGACAAAGGCGGGGCTGAGCCCGGTATTTCGATGAGTGGCAAAACCTGGCCGCACGGTTTCACTGGTAATGCAGCTCCTCACGGCACGGTGTTTTCGCGCTGATACCTTAGGACCGCCGCTGAAGGGCTTCCTCGACCTCTCTTTCCGCCTCCTGGAGCCGGCTGACATCTTCGCCGACGTAACGCGCTGCGTCTATCAGCGTTGTCAATGACGCGAGGTCGCCCGCGCCGCCGTGCAAGCGCAGCAGGTCGACCCTGATCCGTTCGAGAGCCGCGACGCTTTCCGCCAGTTGGGACGATGCCGCATTGCGACGCGTCTCCAGCAGTTCGGCATCGGCCGATCCGGATGGAGCAATCCGTCGAGCGCTTCGACCTCCGCCCGAACTACCGAGGCGCGACGCTCCAGGGCGTTTACGGTCGAGGCAAATCCGCCAACTGGTCGCGATAGGCGGTGGGTAGCGCCGCAAAGAGATCGGACGCGGCAATGCCGAGGGCTGCCTCGGTGGCGCGGAAGGCATTGCCATCCACTGCGCGCGACCGCTCCGGAGCACCGAGCCGGCGCGCGAGCCACTCGCTCAAGCGGCTATTCCATAGGCGATCGCGGATTCCGTTCTGCCACAAGTCACGAATCCTCGGCGGAATGAACTGCACGTCGAGTGCGTTGCTCACTGCCCCGAACAGCATCGTTACCAGCAACGGTGGAAACATCCACACGTCGTCAATCAACTGCGGGAAGACCAGTCCTGCGAACACCTCGCCGGCGGTTCGGAGGTTCATCCTGCCTGCGCTTTCCCAAGCGCCAACCGTTGTATACATTTTGACCATCCCGTCGCTGCACTGGGGATTTGCTGCGGGATGATCCGGTCGTCCTAGCGAGACCTTCCCAATGACGCCAATGACGCCAATGACGAAGTGCGCCAGCTTGTAAAGAGATTGATCGATCGCGAGATCGCCGCTAGCGGAGAAGCTCAAAACCCGGCACTCGCTACCGCGCTTGTCGCGGAAAACCTGTGTCGCGCGCTATCGCGCTGGATTGGGACCGACGGATGTCACGCGTTGTTCGTCCGCGCGCGCGCCGACGCGCTACCCGACCATCCCGCCCTGGAAACAATGGAGCTTCGGGTACGTGAGGAGCCGTACGTTGCGAACGTCGCGAATTCTATCGAAGAATTGGGCGACCCAGCAACGGCGGAGGCTCTCGAAGCGATGCTTGCCGGCACCGTCGAGCTCCTCGGCCGGCTCATCGGACATGACATGGCAACAAATCTCATCGAGCGAAGCCTGCCTGACTCTGCACTGATCGCAGAACCGGAAGAAAGGAGAGCGGAAGCGTGACGGAAAAAAAACCTGCGGTGATTCGTAACCTCAAGACGGGCGTGCCCGGTCTTGACACAGTACTTGGCGGCGGACTGCCTGAATATTCCTTCAATCTCGTCGCCGGCGGGCCCGGCGCAGGCAAGACCACGCTCGCGCATCAGGTCATGTTTGCCAACGCCACGCTGGCCCGGCCGGCACTGTACTTCACGGTGCTTGGCGAGCCGACAATCAAGATGCTGCGATATCAGCGCCAGTTCAGCTTCTTTGACCCCGCACGGGCAGGATCCGCAATTCAGTTTGTAAACCTCAGTGATGAAGTCCTTAACGGCGATCTGGACGCGGTGCTGAAAAAGATCATCGCCGAAGTTGAGCACACCACGCCCGGCATCGTGGTCGTCGATTCATTCCGCACCATTGGCGGAAGATCAGCCGGGCCGGATGACCAGGCCGCGCTGGGCCTCGAAAAGTTCATTCAGCGCCTCGCGCTTTACCTCACCACGTGGGAGACTACGTCCTTCCTCCTCGGCGAGTACGGTGAGGAGGAGCAGCGAAACCCAATCTTCACGGTGGCCGATGGAATTTTGTGGCTCTCGCAGGACATCGATCGAAATTCTGTCGTCCGAAAGATCCAGATAGTGAAGTCACGCGGCCGTGCGCCCATGCCCGGGCTGCACACGTTCAGAATAACCGATGCCGGACTCCAGGTATTTCCGCGGATCCCGGAGCAGACCCGCACCCGGGAGCCGCAGCAGCGCGAGCGACTTTCGACGGGTGTCCCAGAGCTGGATGAGATGCTCGCAGGCGGCGTTGTCGCGGGTGATGCAGTGATGCTCACCGGTCCCGCCGGTAGTGGAAAATCCACAATCGCAAATCAATTCATGGTTGCGGGACTGAGAAACGTTGAAAACGGCGTCATCGCCGTATTCGAGGAGTATCCGGAAGAATACCTCGCGCGTGCCGAAGCTCGCGATCCCGAGGTTGGCAAGATGATCCGCGACGGCAGGCTGGAGTTGATCTACCTGCGTCCGCTCGACTTGTCGGTGGATGAGGCTCTCTATGAGATCCTGGAAGCCGTCAAGCGGCTTGGCGCGAAGCGCGTCGTCATCGATTCGCTTTCTGGATTCGAAGTCGCGCTCGCACCGACGTTCCGGGAAGATTTTCGGGAGTCGCTGTACCGGCTTGTCGGAACGCTTACTGCGACCGGAGTCACTGTATTCATGACTGCCGAGGTAGTGGAGGGATTCAACGACGTGCGGTTCACCACCGAAAAGGTCTCGTTCATCACCGACGAGATCATCATCCAGCGCTACATCGAGATCGAGGGAACGCTTCAGAGAGTGATGGCGGTCATCAAGATGCGCGGCAGTGACCACAGCCACGATATCCGGAGTTACAAACTCACGGCGCGGGGCGTGGTCATGGGTGACGTGCTCAGGGAGTACGACGGAATCATGACAGGCACCCCGAAATTGCGTAACGAACCTGCGGGCGCGCCGCGCAAACGCGTGCAGGCCAAGCGAAACAGATAGCGAATGGATTCCGGAAAGCGGGTCGATGGTTCGGGTGACAGCGCTGCTCCTTTTGCTGCGATGTTGCTGCGAGGTATGCAGCAGGCGCCTCGCGCACTCGCGATCACGTCGGGCCACATTCACGCGCTCGTTTACGCCAATACCGCTTTCCGCCGTCTCACCGGACTGACCGACACTGACTCCCTCGGTAAATCCGCCGCCCGCGGATTTACCGAAACGCTTGCGGACGCGTTGATTTCAGTTCTCGATCAATCCTTCCGGAGTTCGGTTGAGCAGATCAACCTGCATCTGGACGCTGGCGCAGTCACGGGCCCCCCGATGATGTGCACGGTTTGGCCAGTTATCGGTTCGGATGGAAATGCCGAAGGCCTCGGAATTCTGCTGGGCGCCTCAGGGCCAGAGGATGACGCGCTCGATCTGCAGCGCCGGATAGCCGAGCAGATGCTTCTCGGGGCGCTGCGCGAACGCGGCCTGGCCGACGACGCTGAAGAGTCTCGCCGGCATGCCGCCTTCCTTTCCGAAGCCGGCCGCCAGCTCGCCGAGACCGTAGGTCAGAAAAGCACGTTGGTGGCGATGACCAAGCTCGCTCTGCCAGGACTTGGCGACTGGTGCATCGTCGATCTCCTGGACGAGGAAGGGCTATCTCGCCGCCTTCGCATCTATCATTCCGATCCGGGCAAGCAGAGACTGGCAAACGAGTTGGAAGTTCGGTGGGCACCTGAGCCGGATGACCCCTTCGGCGTCACGGCAATGCTGCGCAACATAGAAACGATTGCGATAACGGATGACGTCGAAGCGGTGCTGGCCGCCGCCGCCCACGGAAGCGAGAACCTCGAAATCCTGCGAAGTATTGGCGTCTCCTCCCTGCTCAGCGTTCCGCTCGTGGCGCGAAGCAGACTCCTCGGCGCAATTACGTTCGTCACGAGCCAGCGCGACCACGCATACGGCCCGAAGGAGATCCAGCTGGCGGAGGATATCGCACTTCGGGCAGCTCTCTCACTCGATAACGCACAGATGTACGATGCGGCGCTCGTTCTAAGACAACGAGCGGAATCAGCAAACCGGGCGAAGACAGTGTTTCTTGGCGCGATGAGCCACGAGCTGCGAACACCGCTCAACGCAATCGGTGGCTACATCGATCTGCTCGACATGGGCTTGCGCGGGCCAGTGACAGACCAGCAGCATGCAGACTTTGCCCGAGTGAAGAAAAGCCAGCAGCACCTCGTGTTGCTGATCACCGACATCCTGGACTTAGTCCGGATCGGAGCTGGGGGCGTATCATACGCGGTTGTCGACATCAACGCGTGCGATGCGATGAGGCACGCCGTAAATCTGGTCGAGCCGCTGTTCGGCCAGAAGGGGATTGTGTTCGATGAAATGACGGGAGATTCGAGTGTTGTCGCGCAGGCCGACCCTGAGAGAGTGACTCAGATTCTGGTGAATCTGTTGTCAAATGCAATCAAGTTCACGCCGGCCGGGGGGCATGTGGGCATACACTGCGAAGCACAGGGCAGCACCGTGGCAATGCAGATCAGCGACACCGGTATTGGCATCGAGGAAGCAAGGCTCCAGGACATTTTCGAGCCGTTCGTCCAGGTCAAGGACGGATTCGCGGATCGCTCGAGCGGAGTTGGGCTTGGGCTGGCAATCAGCCGCGACCTTGCCCGCGCGATGGATGGCGAGTTGACAGTCACCAGCACGCCAGGCAAAGGGTCGCGTTTCACGCTGTCTCTCCCGCGCGCGGCAACGGACTGAACCTTGAAAGCCAGGGCGTCGGCAAAATGCGAAGTATTCTCTTTCATCGAGTTGTCAAACTCCTACTTGAGCCAACGTTCGACCCGGCGCTTTCGAAGAATCTCCTCGAATCCCGGTCGGCGTTCCTGTCTTTCTAACAAGGCGCCACTGACCGGGTTTTCTCTTCAAATCGCCCACTCGATCGGGAGATAACCTTCGGGGAATGAAAAAGCGAAACCGCGAGGAATCGAGAAATCCCTAGCCCGGCGTTGTGCGAGGCAGCGTCAGAGTAAAAGTCGACCCCGCTCCTACCTGAGACTCAACCGCAATGTCTCCACCCATGGCGCGGGCGAGACTCCGGGAAATCGCCAGCCCCAGGCCAGCGCCATGACCAGGCTGATTCAGAGCGCGGTTGACTTGCACAAAGGGCTCAAAGATCGCCTCGAGCTTGTCCTGCTCTATTCCCATCCCGCTGTCGCGGATGTGAATTCGCCCCATGGTCCCGGTCTGATCACATGACGCGTTGAGCGTACCGCCCTCGGGCGTGAACTTGATGGCGTTACTCAGAAGGTTCAGCAGAATCTGCTGGGTCTTGTCGGGATCCGCCTCGACAAACACCGTCTCGCCGCATTCCTCGAATGAATAATTGATTCGCTGCCCGCGGATCTGCGGGAGAA
This sequence comes from Gemmatimonadaceae bacterium, assembly GCA_046593625.1. Taxonomy (GTDB): domain Bacteria; phylum Gemmatimonadota; class Gemmatimonadetes; order Gemmatimonadales; family Gemmatimonadaceae; genus UBA4720. Next base: position 36,341 of record JBKJNN010000156.1, read on the forward strand.
CCATTGACTCGCAATCCTTCAGGATCTCATCAAGGGCCACGTTTTGGATGCGATACTCGAGGCGGCCCGCGTCAACTTTCGCGAAGTTCAGTACGTCATTGATCAGGCTGAGCAGGTGGTTCTGGCTGACACGGATACGATTCAGATCAGTGCGCTGTTCTTCGGTGATGGGCCCTCTGAGCTCCATCTCGATGAGCTCCACGTAGCCGCCTATCGCGTTGAGTGGAGTTCGAAGCTCGTGACTCATGCTCGCCAGAAACTCGGATTTGGCCTGGTTCGCTGTCGCTGCCTCCTCCGTCCGCTGACTTAGCTCCGCGGCCGAAACGATCAACTCCTGCGTCTGCGCTTCGAGCTCTTCGGTCAGCGCCTGCGCCTCCTCCATCTGTTGTTCCAACTCAGCCGCCTGCAATTCGAGGAGCTGGTTTGCGTCGAGTGCCTGCTGGTACAGCGAGGCATTGTGGACCGCGAGTCCCGCTCGTCGACCGAGTTCCTCGGCAACTGGAACGTCCCGGTCACTGAAGCCCCGCCCCGATTCTGCGTGGACGAGCGAGATCGCCCCGTAAGTGTGGTTATGTGTGGCGATTGGTGCGATGATATAGGAGCGAAGTCCGAGCGACTCGATCAGTTTCAAGTGGTCCCCGTCCGCTGCGATTGCCTCGAGAATGTCGCGCGAGATTTCACTCTGCAATTCCGTCTGTCCGCTCCGAACTACCTGGGGCACTCCAAAGGCCTCGTTGGGGTTTGACGGATAGCGGGATTCGAGATCGCGTACGAGGGCCACTTTCCCGGGATCCGAGTGAGCGACAGCGAGGCGCTCGAGCTGTCCATCGCTGTTGACGAGGTCGACGGCGCACCAGTCCGCAAGAAATGGAACGGCAAGTTGTGCGATACTCCTGAGTGTCGCCTGGTAGTCGAGCGAGGACGACGCCAGCTGCGATCCCACCCTGGAGAAGAACTCCAGCGTGTCGGATGCTTTCTTTTCGGCCGTTACATCGCGTAGAATCCCGGTGAACAGGAGCCGGCCGTCTTCCTCGAACTCCCCGAACGAGATCGCCAGTGGAATCTCTCGTCCGTCCGCCGTGAGTCCCGGGAGATGGATCGAACGCTAGTCCAGCTTGCGACTCCCGGTCGCCACGTATCGGCGAAAGCCCTCGTGATGCGCCACCCGATACCGCTCGGGCATGATGCGACTGAGTGGGCTGCCAATAAGGTCATCTGGCTTGTAACCGAGAATACGCTCGACCGAGGCGTTCGCGGCAACGACGAGGCCGTTCTCATCCATCAACAGAACGAGATCCGGGGTCGTGTCGAAGAGACTTCTATACCGGGCGTCAGTTTCGGCCATTCATTCATGGGTTGGCAGACTCTCAGGCCGGTCACCGGCGCCAGTTGGCCGGGTGCCGCGGTAAAGTTAGCAGGCGGTAAGCCATGCCGCCTCACCGCCCGGCTTCGAGGATACCCAGACAAAAAGCAGCCATTAGGAGAAAGACCGTCAATGCGACTTTCAGAACGGAAGCATCGAGGTTGAATCGTCGGGCGCCGCGAATGATGCGGCCCTCCGCGGTGACGGGAGCAACCGGCCCAGCTACCCGAAGCCACTCCGTATCGTTGCTCACCAGCACGCCACCCGACGAGACCTCGCGCGAACCCCAAGTCCGATCGCAGTGTCGCGGCTGCTGAGGTCGAGCTTCAGGTTGTAGCGCACGTCGTGAATGCGCGCCGCGCGGTATTCGGCGAGCTGGCGCGAGACGCCGGGCACGAGGAGCGAATCGGAGCTGGCGGCGTGACGGTCGGGCGCTGCGGGCGGGAGGGCGAAGCCAGCGAAGGCAGCGAAGGCGAGCGGGATGAGCATGCCGTAAGCTACGATGGGATCACCTGGGCGTCCCGGGCGTCCCGGGCGTCCCGGGCGTTTCGGTGGTAACGTTCGCATTCGGCCACATCCCCTCCACGGACGCGATCACATGGCTACCTCCAGAATCCTTCTCACCACGCTCGTCGTCGTCGCGTTCGGCGCACTGCTCCTTGGCATCGCCGGCCTCGGCTACCAGCTCGAGTGGTGGCCGCTCAAGACGGCGTTCTCCCTGCTCAAGTGGGCAGCTTTTATCGGCATCGCCGGCGCGATTTTATCGGCCGTCGGCATGGTGTTGGTAAGACCGGCGGGACGGCACACGATGGGCTTCGGCATCGCGCTCGTCGTCGCCCTTGCCACGGTGTGGATGCCGTGGAGCTGGAAGCAGCGCGCGGGCGGCGTGCCGCCGATCCACGACATCACCACCGACACGCAGGATCCGCCGCCCTTCGTCGCCATTCTCCCCCTGCGCGCAAACGCGCGGAACAAGGCGGAGTATGGGGGCGACAGCATCGCCGCGAAGCAGCTCGCTGCCTATCCCGATATCCAGCCGGTGGCACTGAGTGTACCTCCCGCCAAGGCGTTCGTGCGGGCAAAGCGCGCAGCGGAGAAAATGGGGTGGACGATGGTAGCCGCCGACTCGGCCAGCGGCCGCATCGAGGCCACGGCGACCACGCGCTTCTTCAAGTTCAAGGACGACATCGTGATTCGCGTGCGACCGGCCGACGCCGGTGCGGGGGCCCTGGTGGACGTGAGGTCGGTGTCGCGCGTGGGCGGGAGCGACGTCGGCACCAACGCCGCGCGGATCCGCACGTACGTCGCGAAGTTGCGCGACGAGCAGTAGCCGCGCCGTCCAACCGAACGCAGGGTCCGCTGATCAGTCCCTGCTCGCCACGAACAACGTGTGCAGCGTGCCCGACTTCGCGTTCGACCACACGCGCGACGTCTCCGCCGCGAGCCCGGCGCGACGGAGGGTACGCTCGAACTTCCGGTCATGCTGCGCCGACCAGTACACGAGCCGACCGCCGGGTCGCAGCGCTGCCGCGCTCGCCCGCACCCCGGCGTTGGTGTAGAGGGAGGCGTTCGCTGACGTAGTCATCGGGTCGGGGCCGTTGTCCACGTCGAGCATAATCGCGTCGAAGGTCCCGGGACGCTCGCGCATGACGGCGCCAACGTCGCCGTGCACGAGTTCCACGCGCGCGTCTTTCAGCGCGGCACCGGCGAGCATGTGGTCGGGGTTCTCGCTCCAGTCAATCACCGCACGCACCAGCTCGGCCACCACGACCTGCGCGTCATCGGGGAGCATCCGCAGAGCCGCCTTGAGGGTGAAGCCGAGGCCCAGTCCGCCGGGTAGCCGATTCCGAGCGAGCGGTCCGCAAAATCGGCGAGCGTGGTTCCGACCGTAGTAGAAGCAATGATCGTCCCCCAGTACAGAAAGGGGTGGAACCGCTTTGCCCTTATCTGGGCGATTACGGCAGCGATGAAGATCGCTCCGAAGATGGCCGTACTGATCAGGTCGCCGAAGTTAAGCGACATGGAGAGTGCGTCGCCACCGGTTTCGCCCAGCGTGGTTGCCGCAATCTTGATGATCCAGAAAGTGAGGAGAACTTCTGGAACTTTGCTCATGCCATCTTCGGTTGTGTCACGCACGCTGACCTCTTGATCGTGACATCTGATGACGCTTGAGGAGCATTGACAGGAAGGAAGCCAAAGATAGCCGGACTGCTCTCCGCTGCCATCAGCGACAGCGGGTCAAACTCAAGCCAGAGAGCCAGGTGGGAGCACCGGGCTCTGTAGTTATCTCGGGACGCTTACCGAGTCGGCAATCGCGCAGACAGACTGCTGCACCCGAAACTCCGTGCCCTGCTCGGCGCGCACGGTGCGCAGCCATTCGGCTGGATGCCGAGCAGCTGGAGCGGTTGTGGAATTGAAGTCAGATCGGTTACGAAACCCCTCGGAACGATCACAACGTACGGACTGTTGCGGCCAATTTCGTGGACCATCGGGCTCTGGAGCATCCAGTATTTTCCATCCACGAACCCGCGCAGCAGTGGCGCAGGCGCACTGTTTACCGGAAATCGCGCCGTGGGCTCTGTGGCTCCCGCGGCGGCCGCATTCGCCGTTGAGAGAAACTCGGCCAGGTTTACCCGGTATGTGGAACCCAGCGATGCCGCAGTGCTCCTGAGTTGGCGCGATCGGGCAAGCCCGCCTGCTGACGTATTGCCGGAAGTACGATGCATTTCCAGAATCACCGAATCGAGGGCAGTACGCGTTCTACTCACCGCACTCGCCAGAACGGACAGTCTGGCACCTGTCGCGCTCGTCGGTTCAATGTCTGCTTGCGACGGGGCCGGGCGGTGTGTCGTGCACGAAATGCTCGGTGCAGAGAGCAGGCAGCATGCGAGCCACCAGGAAATGCCTGGGAACTTGCGGCCGGAGCCAGTGCCGGCGAAGGCCCTAGGGGGCATGTTGCTTTGCCATTTTCCGCGCCGCTGCCACTGCCGCTGCCTTCGAACCTGGCTTCAGGTGAGTCGTGACGCCCTGCAGTACTGCAGAAATGCTGCTCCACAGCGGTTCGCACTGAAAGGCGACAGTCCCACCACCTCGTTTGCGCTGGGCGATGGTGAAGTTGATGTCGCCAACGCAAACAAAGTGGACCTCCTCAGTGCGCGCGGATATGGCCAGCTTTGCGTGATCGTCGGGTTCTGGCCAGGCGATGTCGATCCCGAGCGGTCCGAGGTCCACTGCCTGCATGTCAACCACTGTGTGGGTCTTGTCGCTGTCCAGCGGAGGCGGCGTGGGATCATGTTCCCACGTTTCGACATCCAGATTTTCGTGAAGTGTTGGTCCGACGAGATCGTTATAGAAGTCGAGGCCCCAATATTTGTTCTTGGCGATGCAGGTAAACTTTACGCCGCCCTTTGAAAGAAATGGCACTGCAACGCTCAGAGGCTTGGAGCCACTCGCTACCTGATTCTGTATCAGCTTGACGCGCGGGTCATCTGGCTTATTCGCCAGATCAACGGGAATCTTCGAACTCAGATACACATTGGGTTGCTGCGCGGAGACCATCTGGTTCGCGATTGCCTGGGCCGTGTCAGCATCCTTGAGGGTTATGCAAAGGAGAGTCTGCGCGTTCGACATTCCCGTCTTCGGAAATGCGTAGGTATCCTTCGGCGCAAACTTCGGCGTGGATTGAATCAGCCAGAACGCGGAGTTGCTTTGCAGATCGAACGCGAGCGCCCCTTTCGTGTGTCCCCGTGAACCGTTGACCTTGCCGTCGATTGGATTCTCGTCGTTGTAGAAAAACCAGCCGAGGTGGGGATTAGCATCTGCGACAGTTTTGTAGATCTGCTGCAGCGTTTCTGGCAACGCTCCTTTCTTGTCCAGCGTGTTTGAGGACAGTACGAGTTTCGCGGTGCTCGGTGCGTTCGAATCGAAGTACACGTACTCCGTTCCCGTGACCCGAGCCCCGTCGAACTGGGCAGGTTTGCTGCCGTCGCTGGTCGTCGACTTTCCCGCGACCTTGTACATGAACCACCAGTCAACGGCGTTGCCCTTCTCGTCCATCGCGCTCAGCGTCATGACGTTTCCTTTTCGTTGAAGAGTTCACAGGAAGGGCCGACTGAAGAAATTACCGGCGTACGGTTCTTTTCGGGAAGGCGGTTCACCGTAAATTGAGCGTATGAAACCATCGGATCTGGGGCGGAGCTACGACACGATCGCGGATCGCTGGGCGAGTGAAACCTTCAATCGAAACAACGCTATAGCGCAGCATGAGCGAGCGCTCGCGTTTCTGGCCGAGGGACGCGGTAAGGTCGCTCTCGACATCGGGTGCGGGAGCAGTGGGCGGCTGATCGACCTTCTGTTGTCACGCGGGTTCGAGGTGGAAGGTCTCGACGTTTCGGGGCGGATGATGGAGCTGGCGAAGGAGCGGCATCCGGACGTCGTGTTTCATCACGCGGATATCTGCGAGTGGGAATTCCAGCGCGAGTACGATTTCATCACTGCATGGGACAGCATTTTTCATCTCCCGCTGGAGCAGCAGGAGCCGGTGATGCGGAAGATCTGCGACGGGCTCTCGACAGGCGGAGTGTTCGTGTTCACGACCGGGGGAGTCGATGGACCCGAGTCGAAATCGGACTCGGCCATGGGGCCGGAAGTCGGATACAGTGCGCTGGGGATACCGCGTACGCTGGAGGTCATTGCGGAGGCAGGGTGTATCTGCCGGCACCTGGAGTACGATCAATATCCCGAGCTGCACGTATATATAGTTGCGCAGCGGACGAGCCGGAGCTCCTGATAATATGCAACCTGCCACGCACTGGAATCGATCCTCATCTTCCGCGAATAGCGGCTTTGCCATAACGTCCCGCATGAGCATGACCCTGAGCGGCTCCTGACAGACGCGTTCGAAAACCTTTCCGCAGCGCTCGCCGACCGCTACCTCCTGGAACGGGAAATCGGCGAAGGCGGCATGGCGACCGTCTATCTTGCTACCGACATCCGGCACGAACGCAAGGTCGCAGTGAAGGTGCTGCGTCCCGACCTGTCGGTCTCTATTGGTGCCGAGCGGTTTCTTCAGGAGATACGGATCGCGGCGCGCCTCAGTCATCCGCACATCCTTCCCCTCCACGATTCAGGTGAAGCAGGCGGACTCCTGTACTACGTGATGCCGTACGTGAGCGGTGAATCTCTCCGCGAGCGCATCGCACGCGAGGGCGAACTGCCGGTTGCAGATGCAGCACGAATTCTCCGTGACGTCACCGACGCGCTGGCCCACGCCCACGAGCACGGAGTTGTTCACCGCGACATCAAGCCGGAGAACATCCTGCTCACCGCGCACGACGCCCTGGTAACGGACTTCGGCGTTGCGAAGGCGCTCTCGGCGGCGACGACGCACGCCGACGCAGGGGCGCTCACCTCGATCGGGATCGCGCTTGGAACACCGGCGTACATGGCGCCGGAACAAGCGGCGGCGGATCCGAACACCGACCATCGGGCCGATTTGTACGCACTGGGCGTTGTCGGGTACGAGATGCTGGCGGGTCACGCGCCGTTCGCGGGACGCTCTGCTGGACAGACGCTCGCGGCGCACGCGAGTGAAGCCCCACCACCGCTTGACCGAGCGCGGCCGAGTGTGCCGGCGCCGCTCACGGCGCTCGTGATGCGCTGTCTTGAGAAGCGGCCAGCAGACCGCCCGAAGTCCGCCGACGACCTCCTTCACGCTATCGACGCGCTCGTAAACCAGAGCGGCGGTTCTCAGCCGAAGTCGGGATTTCGCGCCGCAAGCGTGCGCGGACGCTCCTGGGC
>JBKJNN010000014.1:0-31588 GCA_046593625.1 Gemmatimonadaceae bacterium
AGGTGAGCGGGATGCGGGCGTCCCCTCCTCATTCCCGGACCGCCGAAGAGAAGATCAAGAAACCCTCTCACTTTCCAGAGCCAGTTCCATGCGTACCACCCAGTGGTGCCGCCAATCTCCAATATCGGGCGGAACGCCGCTTCTGGAGGAGCCGCCACCTCGGTCGTTCGTGAATCCACGAGCCGGGATCCGAATTGCACACCGCCCCATGACTGCGACTCGCCGGAGGATGAGAACGCGTCGGACCAGCGCGTTGCAGCAAACTCACGATCCTCGTTGACGAGCGCGCGCCTGATGCTCTCTTCAACGCCAACCGGAGCGACCGGAAATGTGCGGAGCGCGATGTCGTCTCGCACGATCGTCGGATGCACGATGCTCTCGATGAGCTTTCGTCCCACCCGCGCGTACAGCGGCGTGACAAGACCCAGCCAGAGACTCGACAGATACGGACTGAGAGCGGGAACCGGGATCATGTGCAGGCCGATGTCACGTGCTCTCGCATACACTCGCATGATGTCGGCGTACGAAACGATGTCTGCTCCGCCGATCTCGTAGATGCGAAAACGGCCGGGTGGCAGTTCAAGAGCGCCGGCGAGATAGGAAAGCAGGTCGTCCACGGCGATTGGCTGCGCAGGTACTTTCACCCATCGCGGAGTGATCATTACGGGGAGCCGCTCGACGAGTGACCGTATCATCTCGAATGAAAGGCTACCTGAGCCGATGACTATCGATGCTCTGAATTCGAGTACCGGAATTCCTGATTCCCTCAGGATGTCGCCCACTTCCTGACGGCTCTTCAGGTGGGCAGACAGCTCCTTGCTATCGTCGCCCAGTCCCCCGAGGTAGATGATTCCCTGCACGCCGGCGGCTTTGGCGGCGTCGGCGAAGTTGCGTGCGCCCTGCCTGTCTTTTTCCTCGAACGATCCGCCCGAACCCATGGAGTGGATGAGGTAGTAGGCGATGTCAACGCCGGCGAAGGCGACGTCGAGCGTTGCGCGATCGAGTACGTCACCTTGCACTACTTCAGTTGTCCCTGCGACCTCGCCAGCGAGAACTTCGGGACGTCGCGCCAGGCAGCGCACACGAATCCCTTTTTTTTCGATCAGATCGAGAAGCCTACCACCCACGTACCCGGTTGCTCCCGTGAGGAGAACAAGCTGGCTCACGACTCGACGCCGCATTGCCGGGAGACATCGAGGGTGTTTCCCGCGGGAGTCTCAACCCCGAAAAAGACGTTGTGGAGGTGCATATTCCATCCTGGCCAATCGGGCGGCACTGGTTCGGTTTCGGGACAATTCCGCAGGAACGACTCCCTGTTGGGGCGGTGGTGCTGATACTGTTCAACGGCGGGAACAACTACACTGAGTATCGCCGTACGATGCTGAAAGGTACTTCAACGTTCTGAGGGTGTGTGGTGTCAGAAAGAGACAACATGCTGGATCTGCTGGTGATAGGCAGTGGGCCGTGTGGTCTTGCGGCGGCGATATCGGCACAGCGAGCAGGGCTCGGGGTGGCGGTGGTGGAGGCAGAGGCAGTGGTGAGCACCATTGCCCAGTATCCCGCCTACGTCCGTTTTTTTTCTACGGCGGAGAAACTGTCGCTCGGCGGAATTCCGTTCGTGGTGGCCACCGAGAAACCGTCGAGGCGCGATGCGCTGGCGTACTATCGGACCATCGTCAGGCATTTCGGGCTCGATCTCAGGCAGTACGAGCGGGTGACATCGATCGAGCGTGAAGCCGTGGGGTTTCGCGTGCGCTCGGAAGCGCGCGGCGGAGTTGAGCGCCTCGCGCGGACCAGGGCGGTGGTAGTTGCAACCGGATATTTCGGGTCCCCCAACTATCTGAAGGTCCCGGGAGAGGAGCTCGCGCACGTTGCGCATGTGTATCGCGAAGGGCACGAGGCGTTTGACCAGGATGTCGTTGTTGTTGGAGGCGGAAATTCTGCTGCGGAGGCCGCGCTCGATCTGTGGAGATCTGGAGCGAGGGTGACGCTGGTGCATTTTGGCCCTGACTTCGACAAGAAGATCAAGCCGTGGGTGCTGCCGGATTTTGTCAATCGCATGAACGAGGGTGTAATCTCAGCGCGCTGGAATAGCAGGGTTCAATCGATCGACAATGACGGTGTGGTGATCACCGGGCCGAACGGTGAGGAGCGAATCAAGGCGGTGTTCGTTTATGTCATGACCGGATTTGCCCCGCGAGTCGATTTGCTTCGTGAATTTGGCGTGCCGATCGACGCGGTCACTGGAATTCCGGAGCACGATCCATCCACGCTCGAGACGTCGGTTCCGGGGATTTTCATCGCGGGGGTAGTTGTTGCCGGTTTCGACGCGAACAAGGTGTTCATCGAGAACGGTCGTTATCACGGAGACAAGATTGTTGCACGGCTGCTCGGTCAGAAAGAACCTGCCGAGCCGAAGTTGAGCGCGGAACTGGATAGCTGAGGAGGCGAGTCGGTCGCTTAGACAGGCGGAATGGCTGCTGCGCCATGGAATTGTCGGAAGATATTGACAGGTCGCGAAAGAAGACGCAGATGTAGATGCTCGTGATCGCACTCGCGCCGCTCGCGTGCGTGTGGTCGTCAGGCACCAGCACTGTCGCGCCTGTGGCGCAAGAGGTGATCATGACGCTCGTTAGTTCTGCAGCCCGCGCCTTCGTTGCAACAGCCGCTTTGGCGGTGTTTGCCTGTACCGATTCTTCCAATCCGGGAGATCCACTGTCTCCGAACCCGACGCCTTCGAATGAGAGAAGCGCTGCGGCGCAGGACCGGCTTGCTGCGCTGTTTCCCGCTGTGTCGAGTGACGTAATGAGTCTGCCGGGAACAGTTTTCGCCGATCATGACGAGGCGAAAGGCCGGCTGGTGTTTGGTGTCGAGAACGCCAACGCTGCGCAGGGAGTGGAGAGGTCTCTCATCGCGCGCGGACTTTCATCGGTCGATTTCACGGTGCGCGTGGTTGCGCCAATCGTGCCCGTCGTCACCCTGCAGGACAGGTTCCGGCCGACACAGGCAGGAATTCAGATTCACTTCGGCGGATACGTGTGTTCGCTGGGATTCAACGCAGACTTCGCGGGCGCACGTTCGATGATCACTGCTTCCCACTGCACGGACAAGCAGGGTGGTGTCGAGGGCACAACGTACGCGCAACCTTTGCGCAGCGTTGATCCGACCGTAATCGCTACTGAGGTGGCCGACCCGGTTTACCTGTCGGGAGGGGTATGTTCCGCGGGAAAGGTCTGTCGCTATAGTGATGCGTCCCGATCCCTGTATTCGGACGCAGTTCCGTCCAGCCGGGGCATAATCGCGAAAACAACGGGAGTGAACAACGGCTCGCTCGAGGTAGCCGGTGAGTTTTCCGTGACTGCCCAGGACAATGTGAATACGACGTTCAGCGGCGCCATTCACAAAGTGGGACGCACGACGGGCTGGAGTCATGGCACAGCCACGAATACCTGCGCAACTGTCAACGTGTCGGGCTCACAAATTCAGCTCTTATGCCAGACTCTGGTGGAGAATACTTCTGCGGCAATAGTGAGTGGCGGCGACAGCGGGTCACCCGTATTTCAGGTCACGAGTGGCAGCAACGTAACGCTCGTTGGCGTGCTCTGGGGGGGGAGTGGAACCAGTCTTTTTGTATTCAGCCCATTGAAGAATGTTCAGGATGAGCTTGGCGGCCTGGTTGCCACCGTCGATGGTACTGGCGGAGGCGGTGGAGGCGGTGGTACGGAGCCGCCCCCATGTATCCCCAAAGGGCCAAAGGGCAAGAACTGCAAGTAGGCACCAGTTGACGGAAATCGCGTTGCATAAGGGCAGGTATCAGGAGCCTGACCTTATTCGGTCGGGAGTTGAGCGCAGAACCGGACAGCTGGATTGACTGACGATGCGGGTGACAAAATTGTGCGTGTTGTCCTGCTCGGGGGCGGGCACGCTCATCTGCACGTCCTGTGTGCATTTGCCAGGAGGCCGCCGAGCAACCATGAGGTGATTCTTGTTTCCCCCTCGGCGAGACAGCTCTATTCGGGAATGCTGCCGGGGTGGATGGCGGGTCACTTTGAACTGTCGGAGCTGACCGTCGATCTGAATACTCTGGCAGCGCGGGCGGGCGTGAAGTTTGTTGTGGCGCGCGGAACTGCAATCGACGCGGCGAAGCGTGTGCTCTCGCTCGATGACGGAAGTGAGCTTGCCTACGACATTCTCTCACTCGATGTGGGCAGTGCTCCGGACGACGTCGCGCGCGATCCGGGAGCAAAGTCGCTGTCGGTGCGTCCGCTTGAAGCATTCACTCTGGCGTGGCCTGAGTTGTTAAAGTCCATGAATGAGAGCGGGAAGGCGCGGCTTGTCGTTGTCGGCGCGGGCGCTGCTGGGGTTGAAGTTGCGTTCGCGGCGAAGCATGCTCTTCTATCACGCGGGGCGAGCGCTTCGGTTTCGCTGGTGAGTTTCGACGGATCAGTGATTCCTCTGTTCGCACGGGGAGCGCAGCAGCGGGTGAGTGAGCTGCTGAGTGAGCGCGAAATCTCCGTGCATGCCGGAAGGGCTCGTGTTGTTGCGGATGGCGTTCAGTTGGAAGGCGAGGGCGGAATCCACATCCCGGCGGAGCATGTGATTCTGGCAACAGGTGGCCGTGCTCCGGGATGGCCGGGTGATTCAGGACTCGCGCTGACGGAGGACGGCTTCGTTTCCGTTGATGCGGCTCACCGCAGTGTGTCCCATCCCGAGGTATTCGCCGCGGGCGACGTCAGCGCGAGGGTGGACGTGGATCTTCCACATTCGGGCGTTCATGCGGTGCGGGCGGGCCCTGTGCTCGCGCACAATCTGCGCGTGGCGGTCGAAGGAGGGTCGTTCAAGGAGTACTCACCGCGGCAGAATACTCTCGCGCTGTTGGCGACTGGCGGCAGATCTGCGGTGGCTTCCTGGGGATCGTTCAGCGCTGCGGGAACCTGGGTGTGGTACTGGAAGCGCTGGGTGGACGTGAGGTTTGTTAAGTGGGCTGGTGACTGCGGTTAGCGCGAAGGCCGCCGCGTCCACGGCTGGAGCGAGTAGGTCGCGCGGCGTCCGTCCGGCCAGGTGAGCGAGGCAGTCCATCCTCCCTCGGGTTCGCGCGTCCAGGTGAAAACGTTATGCGCACCCCGCGCCGGCTCGAAGTGCCAGCTCACACTGTCAACGGTGGTCGCCTGCCACTCCGCGACCTTGCTGCCGCTGAGCACAATTCCGTTGCGAAGGCGGGTCGTACTGCTGTCGGTGACATGGGCGAGAGTGGAGTCGCGGAACGTGTATTGACGAATTGTCGAGTCGTCGGCAAAGCGGTACCGTTCGTAAAATGGGCCGATGTTCCCCCCCGTGCCGCGCCAGTCGCCTTCAATCCACTTCAATTCCAGGAACTGTGCTGGAGAGACTGCTACCGGGGTGGGCGCAGGAGGAGTAATCTCTGCTGTGGCCACCGTGTCAGGTTGAGCGCGCTCGCCCGGTGAGCAAGCCAGGATCGCCCCAGTGAGTGCGAGAAGAAGACGAGACTTCATATTAAAGAAGATGCCTGATTACGCAAACTCCTGCCAGAACGAAGCCGAGCTGATTTCGTGAACAGCAAGGCAATCGCCCTGCAGCGGCTCGTCAATCTCCGGATTGTCCACCCGGCTTCCGCGAATCCCGGGGATACCGTAAAGCACCTCGGTGCCATTCAGGCGCAGGACTATCTGGGCGCGCTCTGGGCGGCTGGCCCCCATTCGATGAATTCCTCGTGGGTTATGGGGATCGAACCGCAGTGCTCGATTCGTCTCACTCGGACTCGGTGGTTCCGGGTGCGAATGGAATGTTCAATCCGATAGTAGTCTCCGGAAACAGAGTCACTGGAACGTGGAAGCGCACTATCCGAAAAGAAACTGTCGAGTTGATCGTCACGCCGTTCGGCGATTTTACCCGCAACCAAAGACGGCTGATTCATGATGAAGCGGAGCGATACGCAGCTTTCATCGGCAGGCGCCTGGTGTCACCGATGGCAATCACGGCCGCATGAGCCCAGATTCGGACCAAGCTTCATCGATATCCCGTCACCCCGCCAGGAAATCATATCATGAAACCAGCTCCCATTGCCACAGCGCTTCTCGCAGTTGTGCTCTGCCACATCCCCGCAGCTGCCCAGACAACTGCTCCGGCCCGTCGGGTTGCTGACGCGCGCCCCTTCGGAACCCTGAGGACACAGGCAGTCAGGCAGCAGCAATGGCTGGGCACGCGAATGGCGACGGTGCTGCCTGCGCTGATGCGAAAGCATGGCGTTGAGATGTGGGTGGTTCCAATGCGCGAGTACAATGAGGATCCCGTCTTCTCCTCGCTTGTCTCGCCGACAACGTTTGCAGCGCGTCGCAGAACGATCTACGTGTTCTTCGATCCGTGCGTGCGCCAGCGAGGTGCAGCCTGCTCGGAACCAATCGAGAAGCTTGCGCTTGGCGGAACTTCGCAGGGTGGAGTCTTCACCGCAGTGCGATCGACAAAGGCTGCCGCCGGCCCTGCCGGTGGATCGCTACAGCAGTCTGCAGAACTTTGGGGCGACGAACAGTGGCAGGTTCTCAAGGATGTGATCGAAAAGAGAAACCCTGCGACCATCTCCATCAACACCTCCCGCATCTTCGCATTCAACGACGGCCTTTCGGCAGGTGAGCTCGAGGGTATGAAGGAGTCGCTCGGACCCGCGTGGTCGGCGAAGCTGAAACCCGCAGGTGATCTCGCGCTCGAACTGATCGCCACCCGCGTGCCTGACGAGAACACTGCGTTTCACGAAATGTCGAAAGTGGCGTGGGATATTATCGGCACTGCCTTTTCGAATGCTGTCATCAAGCCGGGAACAACACGGACGGAGGATGTTGAGTGGTGGATGCGCCAGAGAGTCAACGATCGCGGACTCGGTACGTGGTTTCATCCGTCAGTCAGCGTACAGCGTCGCGGGGCCACCGACGCCCAGCTTGGCGACAATCCGGTCATCATGAGGGGCGATGTTCTGCATTGTGATTTTGGTATCACTGCATTCCGCCTCAATACAGACACTCAGCACATGGGCTATGTGTTGCGCGACGGAGAGCGCGACGTACCGGCAGGTCTCGCAAAGGCGTTGCTCAATTCAAACCGGCTTCAGGATATAGTATTCGCCGAGTTGAGGCCGGGCCGTACGGGGAACGAAGTGCTCATGTCATCGCGCGCGAAGATGACCGCCGAAGGGATCAACGGCACTGTTTATTCGCATCCGATCGGGCTCAACGGGCACGGCGCCGGTCCGCTCATCGGGCTGTGGGATTATCAGGATGGTGTCCCCGGACGCGGTGATGCCATGGTGATTCCGAGCACCTGGTATTCGATCGAACTTCAGGCGACGACGCCGGTTCCAGAGTGGGGAGGCCAGGCTGTTCGATCGGCGCAGGAGGAAGACGTGATTATCGGAGCGGATGGCAAGGTGAGATGGGCGCTCGAGCGGCAGACGCGCTTCCATCTCGTTCGGCCCAGATGAGCAGAACCACAGCGCGAGGCGTTGTTCGCTTCAGGGTTTCATTCGCTCGATCGTCCTGATGATGTCGCCTTCGAGAATGTCATCCACAACTTCGATTCCTTCTATTATCTCGGCGAATACGGTGTAATCGCGACCAAGGCGCAGGTTGTCCGACAGATTTACGAACCACTGTGCGTCGCCGGTGTCGTGACCGCGAGTGCTCATTCCTACAGTACCACGCAGGTGCGGAACGGTTCCCAGCTCGTCTCGAAAGTACTGCGAATAGCCCGAGTATTCGTTAGCGACAGGGCTCCCTCCTTGAATCACGAAATCGGGCACCACTCGATGCCACTCCATTCCGTTGTAATATCCCGCGTCGGCGAGTTCCAGAACTCGTGCGGCCATGACAGGTGCAACATCGCCGCGCAGTTTCACAGTAAAACTTCCGCCGCCGCCGCGTGGATCCATAGTCACGCGCAGCCGGATATCCGTGCCGAGTGCGAGCGCAGTCGCCGAGTTGGGCAGGCGGGGTGGAAATGTTGGGGGCCGGTCGGCTGTTGCGGGGCGGTCGGCGGCTGCGAGGAGTGCGACGCGAACGTCAGCCTCTGAAGCGTTGGCACGTAGTACCCAGCGTTCAAAGGCAGCACTGGCTGCGGTCCGCGCATTTGCGCGAGGCGAGCCCTTGAGCGCGAGCGCTGCTGCCCGAACCACCTGAGGTTCGTTTGCACTCAGGGCTGAAATGAATACGACGTCGTCGCTGTGGCCGGTGAGTTTTGAGAGTGCGGTGATCGCTTCCTCGCGAACGTTGGCGTTGGCGTCGCGGGCAAGCTGGCGGAGAAGGGCGGAATCGCGCAAGATGGCGGCGGAGCGCGCGGCATACAATCGCAGTCCCCAGTTGCTGTGCCTCGCAAATCGTGAAACAAGAGGTCGTGCTTCCGTCGGCCTGAGTTTGCTCAGAGCCCGTACTGCGTGAGCGGCTGCATGCCATGAAACGCCCTTTGAGTCGCGCCGAGTGACATCCGCTGGAAGTGAGCTGACCCAGTTTGTAAGTATTGCTGCGAGTGAATTATCCGAGCTGCATTTGACAGTGACAATGTCGGCAGCGCGCAACCGAACGGCCCAGACACTATCGGCAAGTGCGCTACGGATTGCCGGACAATCATCACCGAGCGAAGCGAGCGCACGATATCTCGAGCGCCACGGAACGTCCGGCCACGCGTGCGGCGGGGAGAGAGCGGGAAAGGAATCTCGCGCGGCGAATGTCGCGTCTCTGATCCGTGCGACAGCTCGTTGAGCCAGTACACGGATGCGTAAATCGTCGTGATTATTGCCGATAGCGAGCGCAGGATCGGAGGGATCGCGGCTGTCCTCGGCGAGGAGAATCCGGCTGACGAGTGAGGAATCGGCGGCAGAAATCTCCACAATCGGGTTCATGCCGCGCGCGCGTAGTGCCTGGTAGATCCGCACGTTTAGCATCGCGCCGGTGATGCCGGTGTGTTCGTCGGCAACACGCGGCTCGTCCTCGACGTTCAGTCGGCGCGCGAGCCCTCCATTGGATAGGTCACGATATCCCAGCGCCCACGCCATGGACGGAATGTCGAGCACGAAGTAGTGATACAGATTGCGCCAGCTCGACCCACGCGCCCGGAAGAGATGGTCCATGAACGCGGCATCGAACTGACTGTTGAACGCCACCATGAGCACAGGCCTGGATCCAGCTACGCGCCGGTGAAATGAGACGATGCTGTCCACTGCCCGATTCTGGCTGAGCGCACCAAGTCTGCGCCACTTCGCATCGTCGAAGCCGTTTATCCGGCGGGCGCCTTCCGAAGTGCGCTCCGGATGATCGGGCTGCACTCTGACAAAGAGACTGTCTAACACACGCCCATCGAGGTCGGTGATCGCGAGGCCGAGATCTATCATTTCGTGATAGCCGGGAATGAGGCCGGTGGTCTCGACGTCCACTATTGCGAGCAGCCAATCGGATGGATTCGTGGTGGGCGATGTGCGAATGACTGGTGCCTGCTCGGTTGCTATTGAAAACGGCGGCGTGCCGGGTGGCACATGGCACGCCGCCGCCATTGCTGCGAGGAGGGCGAGTGCTCCTGCGCGAACGAGCGCGCTGGCTGTCGCGGTTTTCAAGGCAGGATGCGAATTGAAGTCATGTGTGGTCTCAATTGTTGGCAGTGCTCAAGATGCAGGCAACATTTAATTGGGCGCAACAGGGATCAGCGCGAGTGTTCACGCGGGAATGACAATGCGGTTTACTGTGCAGCAGCCCCGATTCCAGCCGCACGCCCCGTTGCCCATGCCCATAGGAAGTTGTAGCCGCCTACGGGCCCGAACGCATCGAGCACTTCGCCACAGATAAAGAGCCCCGGATGGCGTCGGCTTTCCATCGTGCGCGGGTTCACCTCGGCGAGACTGACGCCGCCGCCCGTCACCTCTGCCTTCTTGTATCCCTCGTCGCCGTCCCACGGCAGCTCGCAGGCAACGAGCTGCTTGATCACGCGCATTCGCTCGTCGCGACGAAGCTCGGCGAGCAGTCTGTCAGAATCCACGTTTGCGATTTTGAGAAGCATGGCCGCGAGTCTGTCAGGAAGATGCGCGCGAATCGCGCCGAGCGTGGTGCGGTTGCCCTGAGGCTGTAGTGCGGCTTCCCAACCGGAGGCGTCGAGTTCCGTCCACCGAACTATCGCGGTCGCGGATCTGTTCCCCTCGGCGCGGGAACGAACGGCGATGTGCGAAACATCGAGCACGGACGGGCCGCTGTAGCCGACGTGAGTGAAGAGGAATCCGCCGGACGCACTCGCCGAGCGGCCCGAAATATCATCACGGGAAGCGATGTTCACTCGCAGGGAAACTCCGCTCAGCTCGCCGAACGCGGAATTCGTTGCAGTGAGCGGTGTAAGTGCCGCATAGACCGGCTTCATGGCATGGCCGAGTCGCTCCAGTTCCCTGAGGCCGAGGCCATCGCTTCCGGTGTTTGGTACGGAGAGGCCGCCCGTCGCGATGATGAGTGAATCGCATTCGATCGGAGGACCTTCATCACGCTCTACCCGCCATCCGCCTTCATGCGGGGAGAACCCGGTCACCTTCGTGTCGAAGATCACGGTTGCTCCGTTTCGCCGTGAGTGCGAGAGCAAAGCATCGCGTACGTCGCGCGCCTTGTTGGAGACTGGAAAAAGCTTCAACGATTCGGGTTCCTCTGCCAGAGGAATCCCGAGTTCACCTTCAAAGAATGCGATCTGCTCCCCCAGTGGCCATGAGCGCAGCATCTTCCGCATCGTGTTCGGAGACGAGTCAGTCACGAACCTGGACTCGTCGAGAACCATGGGCAGCACGTTGCAGCGACCGCCGCCACTGATCAAAATTTTCCTGCCGCCGTCACGCGTGCGCTCCAGCAGCGTCGTCTCGGCACCGTCGGCAGCGGCAAAAATGGCAGCCATCGACCCGGCGGCTCCGGCGCCGATTACGACAACACGGCGGCGTGGTTCTGGACGTTGAATGGAACTCAGGTGACCTTCATTGTCAGTATGTGAACCTCAACGTCTGAGCCATGCGCATAATACAGAAATTACTCCACGAGCAGCTGCGCGCCGAGGCGACAGCAACGCGCGAGAAGCTCGCGCCTGTTTTGCGATCGCTGCCGGTGGCGAAATTGAGCGAGCACCCGGAGCCGAATGGATGGAGCATCGGTCAGGTACTCGAACACCTTCTTGTAACTGACGAGTTGTATGATGCGCCGCTCTCCCGCCTGATGGCGAAGGCGCGCCCAGATGCTGGCGCTCCGTTTCGCGAGTGGAAATCATCGTTCATCGGAGGGATGATTGCGGAGTCGCTCATCAAACCCAAGGCACTCAAGGGACCAAAAGCGTTCACTCCTCGAGAGTCGCCTCGCAACGGAGTAGTGGAAGCGCTGCTCGGTCGTGAAATGAAATTCATCGAGGTGATGGACGCGGCCGCGACGCTGGATTGGCGGGCACTGCGCATAGGATCTCCAGCCCTGCCCAGATGGGCGCCGAAGATGAACCTCGGCGACGGGTTCAGAATTCATACTGTGCATCTCACGCGGCATGCGCGTCAGATCGAGCGACTGGCGGGGAAGTTGTAAACGCTGTCGCCAGGTGAATCGAGCCGCCGTAATCCAGCCGGATCCCGCCAGCCAGCAGAAAAACTCTTCCGAGATCAGTCGAGGCAATTATTGAAGGACAATCTGGTGAAGGAACGCTGATGCCCCGCAGTGCTCAGAAGGAAAGACGAGGCCAGACAATGCCCCTCCGGCCAGTCCTCGCTTTCCTGGCGATCTGGCTGGGAGGTTCGAGTCTCATCGTCGGCGCGCTGCTGCATCCGTTGCTTCCGGGTGGATGGACAGCGGTGGGAATTTTCATCGCCGCAACGCTGATTCCAATTGCCGCGATACTGTCCGCATTTGGCGGATTCTATTACCCCACGCGCGCCGTGCGGCTTATTGTTTTTCGCCCGTTCTGGTACGCGATGCTCATCATGCCGCTGCTCGCGATCGCCACGGTGATCGGTGTTACAGCGGGTTTCGCGACCGGTGACAATCGGCTCGCTGGATACAGGGTTGTTGCAGTCGTCGCAATTGCAATCGTGTTTGGCGCGATTGCGGGCTTCATCGGCAGCAAACGGCTGGTAGTGAGACACCTCAGTGTCCGGCTGCCGAATCTGCCCGAAGAGTTCGACGGCGTGCGCATCGTGCAGATATCTGACATGCATGTAGGGCCGCACACTCCTCGCCGGTATCTCGCGCGCGTGGCGTCAGCGATCCGCGATGCCAGGCCGGACCTGATCGTAACGACCGGCGACCAGGTAGATGATTTTGCGCGCGACACCGCACACTTCGCCAGCGCGTTCAACGGCCTCAACGCGCCACTCGGTGTCTTCGCCATAGCCGGCAATCACGACGTTTACGCAGGTTGGGACGGTGTGAGTCACGCTCTCTCGGCTATGGGAATGACGGTGCTCGTGAACGAGGCCATTGCAGTAGAGCGAGGTGGTGCAAGAATCTGGATAGCCGGAACGGGTGATCCAGCGGGGCAAATGTGGCATCGAGCCGGAGGGATGAAAGCAGCGCCGGACGTTGAAAGAACACTCAGCGGCGTTCCGGATGGTGAGCCAGTTGTGGTCCTTGCTCACAACCCGGATCAGTGGCCTGAGCTCGTCCGCCGTGGAGCAGATCTGACACTCAGCGGGCATACTCATTACGGGCAGCTCGCCATTCCGCGGCTCGGCTGGAATCTCGCTTCGCCGTTTGTGCACCCATCGATGGGAATGCACCGCGATGGCAGCTCACTGCTCTACATCAATCCCGGCACCAACTACTGGGGATTGCCCTTCCGTATCGGGACTCCGCCTGAAGTCACTGTGATAGTGCTATCGCGTTCATCGGCGGGGGACCCGCCTTGTATAGAAGTCAGTCCACGGGAGTAGCGAGAGCGTCCACCGGCAGGAACACGTCAATCACGCCGTGCGAGAGCGGATCGCCCCTGTAGCCGAGGTATTCTCGGACCTGTTTGAGACGGGTTTGCCACTCGTCGGGTGAATTGGGCCCGCTCATCTCCGTATCGCCGTAGAAATACAGGAAGACGAGCCAGGCCTTCACGCCGCGCTGGCGAAGGAACGTCACATGGGCGAGGCGATTGGCGTACTGATAGTATTCTTGCGCCCAGTCGGAGTCGGGGGGCGCGCCGAGTGACCGCTTGGTTTTGGCGAGTGCAGTGTCGATGAGGGCGCGTGACTTCGCCCCGGCTCCGCATTGAGACGTGAGTTCGTCGAAGTGTGCTTTGGCTTCGACGAGGATGATGTCGCCGTTGGAAGATTTTCCGAGGGCGTCCCATTGCGGTCCGCCCGGAGGCCAGAACGCCTTGAGGTCGGGAATCAGTTTCGGAAGGTCGAGGTGGAGCAGGAAGCCGGCGTCGCGGTACTCGGCCCATCCGTCGCGCTTTCGGGGAGAAATCCAGTCGAGCGTCCAGTCCGGCGCTTCGTTGAGGGCGGTACGGACGGAATCGGTAAGAAGCTGTGGGTTCAGCTCGATCAGGCGCTGAACCCACTTCAGGCTTCCGCGTTCACCGGTTTTCTGAGGAACTCTTTGAGAAATGAACATGATCCGACTGAATCTACCGCAGCAATGCTGCGGTGGAGCTCAGGTTACAGATACATGTAGCTTGCGCCTTCCGCCTGTGCCTGATTGAACGCGATGACCATGGCCGGGACGATGATGACTCCGGGCAACATGTTCTTCTCGAGTTCTGCCCGAAGGTCCGGCGCCTTGCCCGCGCCACCGGCAGCGAGCTGCCCGACCCAGAAGTTGAAAGCGTTGTTGCACATGATGAAGCGTGCGCCTGCCCCTTGAAGAGCGGAGATAGTCGCGTCGGCGGGCACGTCTATCGGGGCACCGTCAATTCCCATCGCCTGCGTGCCTGGTGCAGCGGCCGCAAAGGGATTTCGCGTTACAGGGGTTTTCGAATCTCTGGTCAGTGTATTGGTGACTTTTCCGAACGGGTACTTCGCCCACATCGCGTCGTTGAAACCGAGAGGAGTGGACATCCCATAGAGGCTGACGATTGCGATGACGTGGGGAGGCACCATGTTGAATGCGCTCTTGTACGTGCCGAGGTAATTGCGAACATGCAGGAGGGGAAAGCCGCCCCCACCCGCGGGCATGTCGAAAATCTGAGCGTGGTTACCCTTGATGCCTTTCAGCCAGCTGTCATCGGGAGCTGGAGGCGCTTGAGTTGCTGCAGAAGCGATGGCCGGGAACGACGCACCGCCGGCTCCGATGGCCAAGGCGCCGGTCGCAAGTCTCTCTACGAATTCGCGACGGCTGGATCCTTTGCTTTCAACGGTCATAATTGCTCCTTGCGTCACCGACGCATGGTAGGGGTGAGCGACAGGTTCGAGCATGGCAATCCGTATCGAATCGCGCAGTCATTTAGTATGGAGAGTGTCTCGTCGGGTCGCAACCGATTCGGACTTTGGTCGTGATCGGGCCCTTTTTTGGCAGGAACAGGTGATTCGCCCAGATGCTGTTCGCATCCTTGTCAGCGCTCAGCGTTTTTGCCCAAAGCAGCAGCCGCGCCGTTGATTCTCTCTTCGATGCGGCTCAACCGAACCTCGAGGTCGGCGTAACCGGCGTCGTCAAAGGGGGACTTGGTGCCCGGCACGTCACTCCGGGCCACCTGGCGGCGAACGAACCGCATGTAGCCGAGCGCGAGAGTTATGGCGAGTGCGATTGTTATGACGATGAAGCGAGTGACGGAAGTGCTGGTGGCGACGCACCATCCCATGCCGTAAACCATCGTGAACAAGCCGCCAAGCAGCAGGCCGTTGCTGATGACCGGTAACTGAACCGCGCGCGCCAGCGAGATAGCCATGGCAAGAGTCGCAAGCGCAATGAGGATGATGCTCGTACTGCGGCCCCATTCCTCCTGACTCGTCCGATTGACGTCAATCAGGCTGTCTCGACTGAGGGTGATTTTCTGAAGACCGGCGCGATCCTCCGGTGAAAGTTGCTCAGGGGAGCGGGAGCCCCTGATGGTTTGCTCTTGTCGGCCGAAATCGCGTATCTGACGGTCCAGGTTCTTATCTGCCGGAGGATGGAATGTGTATACGCCCACTCCGACGAATGCTGTGACCATCAGGCCCAGAAAAAATGAGAAAATGTTCTGCAGGTTGGTGCTTCGCGCAGCATCCGTCATCGTACCTCCCGTGTGATCAACCGACCAACAGGCAGCCGGTTGTTACCCCTGCTCTGCCAGTCCGCCGGTCCATCTCATTTATAGATGAGGTAGGGCTTGACCTGCTTCGAGAATTTCTTGGCGTCTGCTTTCCATTCCTTGAGGAGAGCGTCGATCGTATTCTTCTCTACCGCCGCACGGAGCCTGTCGGTTCCGGAAAGGCGATCGATAGAGCTCACTCTCCACTGGAAATCCGTCGGGTGGTGAGCATAAATCGCGCGCAGCATCCGGATTCCGACTTCCACTCCCTCGACCTTGTTCCGGTCTGTGACTCGCACCTTGATCATCGGAATTGTCTCGCCGCCGAACTTGTAGCCCGGCTCGATCGTCCGCGTGGCGGTATCGAACTTCACTCCTGGGAGCTTCATCGCGTTGAGCTCCCGCGCTATCACCGCATTGTCCGTCATCCATGACGCGCCAATCAGCGTGAACGGATCGTCGGTGCCGCGACCCTCCGCCGCCGTCGTGCCCTCGAAAAACACTGTGCCGGGGTAAAGAAGCTCGGCGTCGATGTTTCGCAGATTCGGAGATGGATTTACACGCGGAATTTTCGTCTCGTCAAACCACATGGAGCGCCGATAGTTTTTCATCGGAACCACATGCACATCCGCTTTGATTTGTCCTGTACCTACCAGGAACTTCAACAGTTCGCCAGGCGTCAGCCCGTAACGAAGGGCGACGGGGAACTGCCCCACAAGTGAAGTGAATTTCGGATCGAGGATATTCCCTTCGTATCGGTCAGCCCGAATTGGGTTGGGCCTGTCGAGTACTATCACCGGTACCTTAGCGACCGCCGCGGTGTTGGCCATCGTCCACTGAAACGTGTAGACGCGTGCACCCACATCCTGGATGTCGTACACGAGGACATCTATGTCCTTCAGCATCTCCGGCACCGACATTTCCTGTTTTCCGTAGAGCGAGTATACGGGAAGTCCGGTAGCCGAATCAACGGACTGCCCGATCTTCGCCCCAGCTTTTTCCGCTCCACGAATGCCGTGTTCTGCGGCGTACAACTTGACAAGTTTTACGCCTGGCGCCTTGAAAAGGAGATCGATAGTGCTCGTGCCCTTACGATCCCGGCCGGAGTGGTTCGTGAGCAACCCGACCCGCTTTCCCTGAACCAGGTGGATTGAGTCGGTGAGCAATACCTCGACGCCCGGCACGACGCCGGCGGAGGTCTGGGCTGCTGCCGGTGAGGCGAGCATCCCGCACGAAATCGCGAGACAGATAAGCTTGAGGGGAGTTTTCATGGTTGGTATTCTGCGCCAGTGCCACGCATGTGGCAATACTCACGGCGCCAACTTCTCAGTAAATATCGAGATCGCGTGCCGACACCACTCTTCCGCCGAAGTGCGAACGTACCTCCTTCAGCAGCGTTTCTTCAGCGGCACCAAAGAAAAGCTGATGATACAAAACCAGAAGTCCCGGCTTCGCCTGCGTTGCTATATCGCCGAGCTGCGTCGCCGAAGTGTGAGCGTGCGCGTGATATACTTGCCTCAAATTCGGCAGCGTGGAGAACCCGGAGTCCGAATACACTTCGTGGATCAACACATCGCAACCCTGGCACTGCTCGGCGATTCGCGGATTGGCGCGTGCATCACCGCTGATGACGATGTTTCGATCCGGCGTCTGGATTCTGTACCCGAACGCGTATTTCCAGTTTGTGTGCGGGACAGTAAATGCGCTGACCTTGACGCGCGAATCCTGAAACACAACGCCCTCCTCAATCTCATGGACGTGCACCTTCCATCCACTTGGCGAGGGCCCGCCGGATGAGCCCACGCGTTCTGCAATATCCTCTGAATTTCCATCGAGAATGCCATTAACGATGCGGCTGGTTCCCGGAGGGCCGTAGACATTGAAGGGTGCGCTTCTTCCCTGGATCCATGGAGTGAAAATCACGTCCGCCAGGCCGAGTGTATGGTCGGAGTGCAGGTGGGTAAGGAACAGGCGCTCGAAGGCTGGTGACGGCTGCGCGCCAGTGCGGGGCGGCGCGAAAGCTCTCTCGCCTCGCGCCCCCGCGGCCGCAGCACGCCGAACAACACCGGTTCCGGCGTCAAACAGGTAGGCAACAGAGTCCACGATCACCGCGACAGCGGGGCCGGCGCGCTCGGGATCAGGTATCGGGGTGCCGGTGCCGAGCATTACGATCCGCGTTCTCGCAGATTGCGAAGCCATCGGTAACGGGAGTGCCGCCAGAGCCGTCACCATAAGAAGGAGTGGGATGCGCTGGTTCTCCGGGATCATCCGGGCTCCTGGTCTGGGTGGCGGTGTTGCGATGCAGTCTGACTCAATTGTATCGATGAACTGGCTGGTTCGCCGCTTCTGCCGCGAACGTCCGGTATTGCTAGTTTTCAAGTATGACAGGCAATCAGAGAACGATCGCAATCCTGACCGGCGGCGGTGATGTCCCCGGTCTCAACCCTGCCATTCGGGCAATAACGATAAGGGCTCAGCACGAAGGCTATCGCATTGTCGGAATTCGCCGCGGATGGGCAGGCCTCGTCGACTACGACAGAAGCCCGGGCGCCGACAATTCCGAATGCGTGATTGAATTAACAGAAGCAATTGTAAACCGGGCCGGGCGGAGCGGGGGAACGTTCCTGCACACGTCGCGAACGCGGCCAAGCCATCTTCCACGCGGACGAGTTCCGGCTCATTTCTCCGGTTATGACGAACAGGTCAACGACGTTACAAAGGACGTACTGGCCAACCTCGAACACATCGGTGTCGACGTACTTATCCCCATCGGCGGCGATGATACCCTGAGTTACGGTAAGCGCCTGCACGACGAAGGAGTAAATGTCGTTGCCGTGCCGAAGACGATGGACAACGACGTGTATGGCACAGATTACTGCATCGGTTTCAGTACGTGCGTCACACGCACCATCGAACTGACCAACCGACTCAGAACATCAGCCGGCTCACACGAACGCTTTCTCGTAATCGAAGTGTTTGGCAGGTACGCGGGATTCACCGCTCTTCTGCCGACGATGGCTGGAGCGGCAGACCGCTGCCTGATTCCAGAGCACGCAGCAGATGTCGAACAGCTCACGGAGCTGATGACGTACGACCACCGTCGAAATCCCAGCAGATATTCGGTGGTGCTGGTTTCCGAGGGAGCCAATCTCAACTCGCAGGACGAGATGAGTTACGAGAGCGAGGAGACCGACATGTTTGGTCATCGCAAGCTCGGCGGAATCGGCGAAAAGGTCGCGGCGGCCCTGAAGGAGTTCTCGCCCAAGTACAACAACGGCCGGCGCATCGACGTCGTGAACCAGCGGCTCGGCTACCTCGTTCGGTCGGGCGATCCCGACGCTCTCGATTCCATTGTGCCGATGGCATTCGGGAATATCGCGCTCGATCTCATTCTGAAGAAGCAGTTCGGCCGTTTGGTGAGTGTGCATCAAGGCTCATACGACAGCGTCCCGATTGCGAGCGTGACGGCAAAGACCAAAGTTGTAGATGTAGACAGGCTGTACAACACCGAGCGCCTGCGGCCAAACTACGATTTTGAGGGCCAGCCGCTATTCATCATGGGAAGCGACTGACGGTATGAGGCCAGCCCTACTGCGATTTCTCCAGCCGTTGAATCAGGCGGGCAAATCTGGGGTTGCTGCGAATTGCATCGAGATCGGAATCATGTCTGGCCCAGCCCAATCGATTCCATCCCAGGTCTGCCGCGTGCTCTAGAAGGGTGATGGCTGGGTCGACCCTTCCTGCACGCGAATGATAGCAGGCAAGGTTGTACAATGTCCCGTGATCGTCGGGCTTCAACGCCAGCGCGCGCGCTGCCCATGTATTCGCCAGATCGGTGCGGCCTGTGAGTTCCAGCGCTCCTGCGGCAAGGTATAAAGCCCGTGCATCCTGCGGATCGGCAGCCAGAGCGCGCTCGGCCGCGGCAATAGTCTGCCGCGCGGTGCGCACGGCGTCGTCCGTCTTACCCAGTCCATTATATATAGAAGAGGCAAGCGCGACCGCCTGATAGTCGTCTGCATTCAGGTCTGCCGCGCGCTCAAAGTACTGGGCTGCAAGCTCGGCCTTGCCGGACGTGGACAGGAGCCGCGCGTACAGATAGGGACCATCGAACAACGTTGCATCCAGATCCATTGCTGTTATCAGTTCCGCCTCAGCTTCATCGGTCATGCCAAGGCATGAAAGTGCAAGACCGCGAGCCGAATGTGCCTGAGCCAGTCCCGGCGCGAGCTCGACGGCTCTTCGACTGGCAACATCGGCCTGCTCAACCGCATCTGCGCTTGAGGTAAAGTACAGATGCCTGAAGGCGGCTACTTCAGCGAGTCCGGCAAACGCCAGCGCGTATTCGGGGTCCAGCGCGATTGCGCGACGAAAGCTGTCTTCAGCTGCTTCGTATGACGCGGAATCGAATGTCTTGAAGAGCTGCCGGCCACGCAGATAAAAATCGTACGCGCGTACGCTCCGCGTTCGCGACGCCTTCAGCGCAACGCGCTCGCGGTCGGTCAACACGACGCTCAGCGCGGTCACGATATTCGCCGCGATCTCGTCCTGAATTGCGAAAATGTCCGACATCTCGCGATCGAACCTCTCGGACCACATGTGGTACCCGGTCGCTACATCGATCAACTCCGCTGAGACGCGAAGCTTGTTGCCGGAGCGTCTCACCGTACCGGCGAGGAGGCTGCGAGCGTCGAGTTCAGTGCCGATGGCGCGCATGTCCATGTCCCGGCCCTTGTACGCGAAGGCAGATCTTCGCGACACGACTTCGAGCGCCTGGATCTTGCTCAGCGCGTTGATGATCTCCTCGGTGACGCCGTCCGAGAAGAATTCATTTTCCGGATCCGCGCTCATGTTGGCGAACGGCAGGACCGCGATCGACGGCTTTCCAGAATCACCAGTCGCTGAAGTCTGGCGAACTGTCAGGGCGGCTCCGAATAACGCTGCTGTATCGAATCTGGAGGCAGTTTCCAGCGACAGCGCCCGGTGAAGAGCCAGAGCCACCGTCTCCGGTATTGCCGGCACCACCGTGCGAGCCGAGGGCGGAGTGTGTGTGAAGCGTTTTGCGATGAGGCCCTGGGCAGAATCAGCGACAAATGGTGGCGAACCAGTCAGCATCTCATATATCACGCACGCCAGACTGTATTGATCGCTCCGCCCATCGAGTTCAGATTCGCCAGCTGCCTGCTCCGGGCTCATGTATGCCGGCGTGCCGAGTGCGATGCCGGTTTGCGTCAGCATTGAAGCACCGGCATTGCTGAGCGCTTTGGCAATGCCGAAGTCGGTCACGAGCGCCTCCCCCTCGTGAATCATCACGTTCTCGGGCTTGATGTCCCGATGCACGAGTCCAAGACGATGCGCGTAATCCAGCGCTCCCGCAATCTGACCGCCGATTCTGACACCTTCCTCGATCGGAAGGCGCTGGCGTTCCGCGAGGTACTCCCGGAGATTGGGCCCGTCGATCAGCGGCATCACATAGTAGAGCAGCCCTTCGAATTCACCTGAGTCGTGAAGGGCAACTATATGCGGATGATTAAGGCGTGCGGCGACACGAATCTCGAACAGGAAGCGTTCCTTGCCGAGCGCTGCCGCGACTTCGCGGTTGAGTGCCTTGAGGGCGACCATGCGGTCGTGTCGAACGTCGAGGGCACGGTAGACGACGGCCATGCCTCCGCGGCCGATCTCCCCCTCTATCCTATAATTGTCAGCGACAACTGGCGGTATCGACCTACCTGCATCAGGCATGGCCAGAATCTAAAGCGCAATGCGTATTTGCCAACATTGCACTGTTGGCTCAAATCACGGGGATGCCGGCCTCGAGAGCGCGACGAGGACGCTAGCGCCTGCGAGAAGAACTCCGAAAACTGTTGCTACCATCCATACGCCTGGACCTTCCCTGGCGCCGAGCATGAACCCGGTGCCTCCGGCGAGCAGTGTCCCGATGACGAGAATCGCCACCGACTGGGTGATGACCGCTTGCCGGCCGCGACGGCGCCCGACCGCCGCCGTCAGTACGCTGCCCGCAAAAATGGAGGCCACTAGCGCCATCCAGAGCATGCGATAGTCATCGCCCGTCGCCAATGCGCGATACAGGCCGAAACCCACTGGCGCCAGCAGGAATCCCGCTGCGGCAAGAATGCCGATGCGTTGTCGTGGTGATCTGATCATGTGAGTGCTCCCCGCAGTAAAATGCCCGGTGTTAGTATCACGACCCGTCGCCAGCGTTGACAGAAAGTTTCCTGATCTCGTAGCGAGTCATGATATGGTCGGCGTCTTCGTCCATGCCGGCAACATACCCGCGAAACTCACCTGCTGCTTTCACAAACGCACCAAGGACGATTGCCAGTATGGTAAGCGCCGGCCCCGGTTCATGGCGTGCCTGGCGTCGTACCCCTTTCTGAATGCGAGAAAGTATCACCAGGGCGATCAGGGGAGAGGCAGCAGCGTATGCAGTTCGTCTCCACCACGGCCATCTTGCACTGCGATATCCGCCAATGAGCGCTCCGGCCAGAAACCGCTCGTGCAGCCAGGGCTTCAGCCGGCAGAGATTAACGTGATGAATGGCAACTGCGGGATGGAAGCAGGCGCGATGACCCCGCGCCTTCAGACCGAGATAGAGTTCGTCCCCAAACGTTATCGCATGCTCGAGCCGGTCGCCGAACTCGATCAGTATCGATCGCCTGAAGGCCGCGTTGTAGGAGGGAGTCCTCTCGATTTCTCCGGGCGGCAGACGCTGGAGCCATGCGCCGTAGTCTCCGAGAAATCCCGAGCGGCCGAGCGCGGTTTCTGGATTGGCGTTGATGAAACCGGGCACGGCAACGTCATATCCCTTCGCGAGCTCTCCCACGAGCGCCTCCGCAAGAGCAGGTTCCGGAAATGCGTGGGTCTCGGCGATGAACACGAAGGTGGCCGAGGCGTGCCGCACTCCAGCAGCGCGTGCGGGCGAGAGCGAATCGATCGATTCTGTCCGGACAACCTGAATACTGTGGAAGCCGGCAAGGGACTGAGTTTGCGTGCGCAGGGCATCCGCATCCACAGTGATCAGCACCAGCTCGATGGCACTCGCGATTGTCTGTGCCCGCCAGCTCTCGATGGCGACGTCCACTCGCGCATACGTATCAGTGACAAGGATTACCGACAGTTTCGGTAAACCGCCGGACGTACCGCATCGGTCAGGAAGTGGCGCGAGGATGTCCATCAGCTCAAAGTGGCCACCGCTCGTTGACTGAAGACTATCCATCCCCCGAGGCCAGGTCTATGTCCTCGCCGAGGACGCTGCGGCTGATCCACCCGGGCATGGTTGCCACCAGCTGGGCCAGGTGTCCGAGCGGGAAGGATTTATCGTGGGGCTTCCAGGCACCTTTGTCAGAGGGGACACGCTCCAGTACGCGGCGGGTGGTTGCCATTTCCTGATCGAACTCGGGAACAAGGGCGTTGGCGATTGTCATTGATTTCCTCCGTGATGAATTCCGCTGACAGGTGGCCGAATATAAAGAAAGTGTTATCGTCGAGCGCATGAAACTCACGCCAGTTTTTTCTGTGTTTGCCGTCGCGGCTGTCTTCGGATGCGCGGCCGCGCGGGGCGCTCACGAGGTGAAGAAGCCGGGAGTAATTCCCCATGCTGCGTGGGCGGTTACGCCGCCGACGGGTTATGCCGCGGATGCAACACGGCGCAACAAGCGCGCGGGAGATTCACTCACCTTTCGTAATTTTACTGTCAACGTGCTGAGCGTGGGAATTGACTCAACCGGCGCCAGGCCCGTTGACGTCGTGCACGTCCGGCTCACCCTCGGCGACAAGAGCGAGAACATTGTGGCCCGCGAAGGAGCTGCATTCAACTGGAACGGATTTCATTTGGCTGTCGTCGCTGTTTACGGCCCTGGCGAACTGGGTGCAGGGCTGGTGGCGCTCGAAGTTGCAACGATTGCCTCGCTGCCCGCGGATATTGCGAACTCAAAGGTCGCTGGCGGAGCAGCCATGAGGCTCCGGATTCCGCACAACATTACGCATGTCACGCTGCATCACACGGGTGATTCGCGCCCGCTGCTGTCTGAAGATTCTCCGGTGGCCCGACTTCGCGGGCTCCAATCGTGGGGAGCGGCCGAGCGTAACTGGTGGGACGTTCCGTACCACTTTCTGCTGGATTTGAACGGCGGCATTTACGAGGGCCGCGACTTTCACTTCATGGGTGAGACGAATACGGCGTACGATCCCGGCGGCCATTTTCTCATCAGCGTCATCGGGAATTATGAGCAGCAGGAGCCGACGCAGGCTCAACTGAATTCGATAGCCGACATGATGGCATGGGCGCTGATGGAGTTCCACCTGCCGCTCGATCGGATTGGAGGTCACTACAACTATGCCGAGACCGGGTGTCCCGGCAAAAATCTTCGAAAGTATCTGGAAGATGGCACGCTGCGGCGAATGGTTGCCGCCCGGATGTAGCTCTTCCCAAGCAGATCAACCTTTTCGCCTGGGCGCCCTTTTTGTAGTGATGACGATCACGCCGTTCATTCCGCGAATGCCGTAGAGCCCTGCCTCTGTCCCCTTTAGAACCTGAATTGAGGCAATGCTGTAGGGGTCGATGCCGGTAAGCACGCCGCCCGGGCCGGGTTCAAAGGGGGCCTCGTCCACCACGAACAGCGGGGCGTTGCTGTTGTCGAACGAGGAGGCGTTGCGAATCTGAAGTGAAATTCCTCCGCCACTGCGCGTGACCAGCAGCCCGGGAACCATTTCCTGAAGCTTCACCTCGATTGGTTTTCCGGGCTGGTCCTCGAGCTGTTCGCCGGTCACTGCTGGTGCTGCTACCGATTTGCCGGGTGAGTTACCGGAGGCACAGCCTGTCGTGAGTCCGTAAATCAACGTCGCCGAAATAGTTACGCGTACAAAAATGGACGTCATGGCTGCATACCTCCCGAGAGAAGGTTCACAACGTGGCCCGATCGTTCGTTCCTTGTTCAACTTGTGCTACGGCAGGTCGATCTGCAACGGTTTTCTGTACCCCGCGCAGCCGACCCGGCCAGGAACCATGTGACGTCTTCGGACTACTTTTTCAGCGGTCCAGGATCGGCAGGTATGCGCGCCACGGCCCAACCGCTTCCGCGTAGTATTTGGCCATGACTCGTGAGGTCTGGGCGATGTGTCCAAGGTCGTGCGCAACCCATGTAGACAAGAGCTGGCGAAGAGTGACCGGGCCCAGCTCAGGGTGTTCGCCGTCGAGGGACAATTCGCACTCTGTGAGATTCCAGTTGCGGAGGATCACCAGATTGTCACTCCGCAGCCGCTCGAACTCGTCGAGCAGCTGGGCGACGAGTTTTCCTTCACACTCCTTCTTTTGAGCGAAGCGATCATACGGTTCAAAGCGTCGGCTGCTTCCCTGTGCCAGAATGATTCGGGCGCGGGGAATCCAATCGGTTCTCTCGCCGTGAATCAGGTGGCCGAGGTTGTCGAAGGGGCTGAATGTATCTGGCCCTTCGTCTGTTGTAATCCACACATCGGGGAGTCCTGAAAGCAGGGCTCGAAACGTCGCCGGAGAGCGCTCGAGTACGGCGGCCGCCTCGGGAAGATGAAAGGCAGAGTTGCTGGTCACGTCAGCGCAGGACAAACCCGGGATCGACGGCCGGGCGCTTCGGAGCGTTCGCTGCAATCCATCCGGTCATGTACATCCACTGCGTCATCCGTGTGAGCTTCGGATAGTTGATGTTCTTTGGTTCGTCGCGTGGTGTGTGATAATCCGAATGCAGGTTGGTCGAGAAAAACAGCGACGGCACGCTGCGCTCCGCGTACGGGACGTGATCGCTGCGAAAGTACCATCCCTCAGGATGCGTGGGCCGGTCCCAGAGTGAGTCGAGTGCGAACTTGCCGGTGAGGCGGTTGGCTTCCAACGCCATCTGAAGCAGCTCGCTCGAATTTCGGTGTGGAGGCTGTGATCCAAGCAGTGCCGCCGAGTCGGGATGGTTGCGGCCGATCATGTCGCCGTTCAGCACAGCGGCAATCTGCGTCAGCGGCACCACGGGGTGGGCGACGTGGTAGCGTGAGCCGAGGAGGCCGCGTTCTTCCGCGCCATGGAAGATGAAGAGGGCGGAGCGTTTCGATGGGTTTTTGGTCCACGCACGTGCT
Source organism: Gemmatimonadaceae bacterium (assembly GCA_046593625.1). Lineage (GTDB taxonomy): Bacteria > Gemmatimonadota > Gemmatimonadetes > Gemmatimonadales > Gemmatimonadaceae > UBA4720. The sequence continues at coordinate 25,321 of JBKJNN010000014.1, forward strand.
ATCGCGAGAAGTGCAACGCTCGTAGTACCGTTGTCGTCGGCACCATTCCAGATGGAGTCGCCGGCCACTGTGTAGCGGATGCCGTCGTGGTCCTGATGCGAGCTGAATACCACGTATTCGTCGCGCAGCTTCGGATCAGTACCGCGCACTGCTCCGATGATGTTGACAGACGGGGTTTCGAACGTCTCTGAGCGAATGCGGATGTCTGCATCCTGTTCGGTTCGCAGCGCGGATAGTGCGGCGCGGTGGGCGAGCAGGACCGGTACGGGGGCCGGCGCGATTGTGGCTGCCGGCGGTTGAGCGGTAGCGGGTGCTGCAGTGTTCGCGGCCGGGGGACGCACAAAACGTGGTACGCCTCCGACGACATCGTACGATCCGCGAATCTGGGAGCGGGCAATTCCATCAAACGCCATTTCGGCGATGGAATCTGCGACGATGATGATCGCGGCGGCTCCACGTCGCGCGAGGCGCGCGCTCATCGGTCCGATCGCAGCGCGCGCGTAGTTCACCTCGTACGTGTTGGTGGTAGACCGAACGCTCGCTGGTGGTGGCGCTACCAGCGTGGCAACGACAACTCTTCCCCGAATGTCTACAGTGCTGTCGCTCGCGTCGCCGATGAAAAGTGTTTTTCCGCTTACGTCAGCGGCGGCGTTCGAGGCCGGTGTGACTCCGGACCAGAGTTCCATCGGGCGACCGCCTATGTGGACTGAGCTCGCGGTGCTGGAAATCCTGGTGCGGCGCATGTTGAACCACTGGAACCAGCTTCCATCATCGCCGCGAGGTGTAAGCCCGGTTTTGCGCATTTGCTGGGCTAGCCACATCGATGCGCGCATCTCATCGAGTGTTCCTGCTTCGCGACCGCGCATGGAGTCGCCGCCGAGTGTGTACAGGTCGCGCCTCAGGTCATCCTGCCGGATGAGGGACATTGCGGCAGGAGTGCGCTGAGCGATCGATCTGGCGGGGAGTCCTGAAAAAATGAGCACAGCGGCCGAAGCGGCCGCCGCGCTTCGTATCACCCGGCGGCTTGCGATCATCTTTCCGTCGATATCACGAGTTTGAACCCGTCAGGATCCAGCAAGGCAAACTGCCTCGAGCCCCATGGCGTATCCATTGGCTCGGTTTCGAGCTGACCACCTGCGGCCTTGATGCGGTTCGCTATCTCATCGACGTTCTCGGAGGTTGTGATCTGCACCACAGACCCCTGTCCCTTCACCCTGTCCCATCCCTTCGCGCCGTCGTCCTGTCCGATGAGCATCCGTACGGCTCCGGCTTTCATGGCTACTGCCTGGAGTTTTCCCTCGCGCTCGTACTCCTGATCGATCGCAAACCCGACAACGTCGCGGTACCAGGCCAGACTTTTTTGAATGTCGTTTACGGTAAACGCCGTGCTGAGCGTGTTTCCGGTAAGCCCCTTTGCGGCGGAATTCGAGTTTCCGTCTGCAGAGGCGGATGTATCTGAACTCATTGTGTCTCCTTTCGACAGTGATTCAGTGAATCGACAAAATATGCGTCATGTCCTTCACCAATGTTCTCACTGAAGCGTGTCAACGTTATCTGAGGGCCCAGATGGCAGTCAGAGTGGAATAGGTGTGACTCGCTGGGCCCGTGCGATACGGCCGACTCTCCGAGGTGGCGCTGTATTCGATTCCAAGCAGGCCCAGATCGATGTGGATACCACGCTCCCACTGTCCGCGAATCGGCTCCGAATCGACAGTTATCGATTTTCGGAACGTGTTCCCGTCGAGGAAGATGTCGCGCGCAACGCCTTCTACATGTGTCGCGACAAATCCATGAATCGCGAAGCGGCGGATCGAGTCGGCGGCGAGCCATGGATGTACGATTCCCGTTCCCACGCGCAGCCGGCCTCCTCCGCCAATTGAGGTCTTAAGGGTTCCGGCGGTCGCGCTGACGGATGGGAGAAAATCGATAAAGCTGCTGGCATGGCTGGGGACAAATCGCCAGGAGTGTTCGGTTATCAATGCAAACGCAGGCTCGGTTGCGAGCTGATACTTCCACCCCAGCGGCCTCCTAAATCCGAACAGGCTGTGAAATCCCCTCTGGAAAGATTCGCCCAGCGAAGGCGGGCCGGTCACACCGAGCGTCATTCCGAAACTCCGCAGCCGGCGATCATCAGCGGTTCGAACCACTACCTGGCCATAGAGCCACCCGGCGTATGCCCGTTCACCCGGCAGTGGATTCGGCGAATCTTTCGTCGGCGTATACATCTCCTGGCCGAATTCGAGGCGAAGGCCACATGCGCGCCTCTGGCCGCAGACCAGCCGTCTTCCCGTGCCTGGCACTCGCTGAATATCCGTCGAAACGCGCGCGCCCTGCGTGTAGTTGTTGTCGGGCCGCTGCCGGATGGGGAGCCAAAAATTGAAAAACTCGTTGTCGTCGGTGACACGGGTAGTCCGGAGGAGATCCTGAGCTCCGATGGCAGGCGCACCCGACAGCATGCCGACAATCGCAACGCATCCGGCGATCAAAGTGCTTTTCAGGGTTGCCATTTCCTCAACGGGAGCGATGCGGCCGAAACACGCCGGACGTGCCTCTTGCCATCAATCGTGAACGTTCGAAAGTTTAACTGAGGGTGACCTCAACCAAATCAAATTGAAAACAATTCTGGTGGCGTTGGTTTTTCTGACCGCGTGCAAGTCATCGGTAGGGCCGATCTCCGGCGATCGCTACGTGTTGGAGTCAATCTCCGGCGCGCCATTGCCTGCGCCGTATTCAGCGATTCCAGAAGAGACCAACCGGATTCATTCGGATTCGCTTTTCCTTGCGCCGGACGGAAGTGGCGAGCGTCGCACTGTGTATGACTCCTTTCAAGGTACAAAACGAAAGGAGCGCACGTCGCTGACCTACACCGACGTATCCGGCCGGATAGAAGTCGCGCTCGCGTGTGGCACTCCACCCTGCCTGTCTCCCCCTCACCTCACTGGAACGCTTCAGGGGACTGCAATCACGATCACCACATCGAAGGTCACGCGCGTTCCGCTTGTCTTCCGGCGTGCGTTCCCGCCGGACTAGCATCCGCGACGCCATATCTATTCGACAGACTTTTGATCAGCGCTGATGGATCGGGTGCGCTTCCTGTCACTCTCTCGATCAGCGCAGCTGGCCTGTAACGCTTCCCGTGCTGGTGAATATTCTTCCTGAGCCAGTCGCGCAGAGGCCGAAACTCTCCCCTTCCAAACGCATCTTCCAGGGGACCTATCTGACGCTCGGCCGCATCAATCAGCTGGGCTGCGTAAACGTTGCCGAGGGTGTAGGTGGGGAAATATCCGATCAACGCTTCGGACCAGTGGATATCCTGAAGGCATCCCTCTCTGTCATTCGCGGGGCGAATACCGAGGTAGCGTTGGTACATCTCGTTCCATGCACCGGGCAGGTCTTTCGCGGCGAGATCGCAGGACAACAGCGCTCGCTCAAGCTCGAAGCGGATCACGATGTGCAGATTGTAAGTCACTTCGTCTGCGTCAACGCGAATCAATCCCGGTTCTACGCGGTTGAGATTTTGTCGGAAGTCTCTTTCCGTGACACCTTCAAGAGCCTCAGGAAAGGCGCTTCTGAGCCGTGGGAAAAGGTGGCCCCAGAATCCGGGACTCCGTCCGACGAGGTTCTCCCACAGCCGCGACTGCGATTCATGGATTCCCAGTGAAGCCGCTGAGCCCATCGGCGTACCGAAGTGTTGAGGCTCGAGCCCCTGCTCGTAGAGCGCGTGTCCAACTTCGTGCATAACGGCGAGAAAGCCGCTGGCAAAATCGGTGCTCTGATACCTCAGCGCAATTCTGACATCTCCGAGACCGACGTTGGCGCAGAATGGGTGAGGCCCAAGGTCGAACCGCCCGGCACCGAGATCGAAGCCAAGCTCGGCGCCCACGGCTTCGGAGAAAATTCTCTGGCGTTCGAGCGGAAACTCGCGCGAAGGAACCACTCCTGGCGAGAGCGATGACTTGTTGCGAAGAGAGTCCACTAGCGGCACGAGCTGCGAACGGAGGTTGGCAAAGAGAGTAGAGAGCTGCGAAGCCGTCATGCCGGCTTCGTAATCGTCGAGTAGCGCGTCGTACCGGTCTTCTTCGTAGCCGTACGCGTCCGCTTTCTCCCGCGCCAATGCAAACGTGCGATCGAGCCACGGTGCAAACGACGCGAAATCATCCGCGTCCCGTGCCTCGGACCAGGCCTGAGCAGAGAGCGCAGATACGTTTGCGGATTCTTCGACGAGGCGCCGGGACAGCTTGGTCTCCCGGTCGAAATCGCGGCGCAGCTCGCGAACGTTCACCGCTGCGACGCTTTCGGGATCGCTGACGAGCGACGACCCCTCGACCGCGTTCAGCAATTCACCGATGCGGGGATTCGTTGCGCGATCGTGCACGAGTCCGGCCAGCATGGCCATCTGCTCGCCGCGGTGCTGCACACCTTGCCGCGGCATGCAGATCTCCGAGTCCCATTGGAGCAGCTGGCCACATGACGACAGCACAGCAGCTTCGCGCGAGAGGCGAATCAGCTCGGCGTATGCGCTTTCGGGATTCACGTTTGTCCGGCCGTTAACGGCCGGACGACGACGGCTCCGCTCAGGTGGCTGCCGGCGCTCCTGCCGGGGACAGTTCCGCAAACATCGGAGTTGATCGCGCAATTTCCTTCTCTTCTTCGCTCATTTCCGGCGTTATCTCGCCGAACAGCGGAGTGGTGAGATAGCGCTCGCCGGTATCGGGAAGCATGCAGAGAATGCTCGAACCTTTCGCTGCCTCCTTCGCGACAACGAGCGCCGCTGCGAACGTCGCCCCCGCAGAGGTGCCCACGAGAATGCCTTCCTGGCGCGCGAGACTCCGGCTTGCGTTCATCGCATCGGGACCGGACACGGTAATGACTCTGTCGATAAAACCCGCTGCTACCGCATCTCCTGCGAGCTTGGGAATAAAATCAGGATTCCATCCCTGAATGGGGTGCGGTTTCCATGCTGGGTGCCGCGAGGAGGGAGATCCGTCTGGCCGCTGCTCCTGTTTCGTTCCGCTGGTAATCATTGCTGCATCAGCGGGCTCGGCCAGGATAATTTTCGTTTCCGGCCTCTCCTTCTCGAGCACACGTCCAACCCCCTTGAGTGTTCCTCCCGTCCCAAAACCGGTCACCCAGTAGTCAAGTTTCTGACCCTCAAAGTCCTTAAGGATTTCTGCTGCCGTCGTGCGAGAATGCATGTCGGCGTTGGCTTCGTTTTCGAATTGTCGCGTGAGAAACCAGCCGTGCTTTGCCGCAAGCTCATTGGCCTTGTCCACCATTCCGGTTGCGCCTGCCGGGGGAGGCGTGAGGATGACCTTTGCTCCCAGAAATCGCATCAGGCGGCGCCGCTCAATGCTGAACGATTCTGCCATCGTCACTACGAGTGGATATCCCTTGGCGGCGCAGACCATCGCCAGACCAATGCCTGTATTACCGCTCGTCGCCTCTACTACAGTTTGCCCCGGCTTGAGCGTCCCGCTCTTCTCAGCGTCTTCAATGACGCCGAGTGCGAGCCGGTCTTTTACCGAGCCGAGGGGATTGAACGCTTCAACCTTCACGAACAGGTCGATGCCGTCGGGAGCAAGTTTGTTGATGCGAACTACTGGAGTGTTGCCGACCGTCTCGAGGATGCTGGAATATCGGGTCATCGCTGGACTCCGGTTGAATTAAATGTGAAGGTAGCGCGAAATATCTGTTTTGCACCGGCGTGCGCTAGCGACGGCGTGATGACAGGATGCTCCATCGTGCCATCACGGCGTTGTATTGCTCTCTCGCCCGTTTTACGGCGTCGATCTCTCTCTCAGTCGGCGCTACATCTGCGTCCTGCATGGACATCGCCGCGGCCATCATCGCTGCCTGAACGCTCAGGAGAGTGGGCTGCGCACCAGGCGCTGCTGGTCCGAACCTTGGCCGCCCGCCGGGAACTGGCGGCGGCGCGATCGAGTCCAGCTCCGCTTTCAATGCGGCAACATTGGTGCCGCCGAGCTTGTCTGACGCGATGCGCGCCTGTGAATAGGCGGTGCGCAATGCAACGGCACCATCGTACATCTCTCGCGACAGCGCCGCGACCTGAGCCATAGTCGCTGGAGGTGTCTTGACGCGAGGGTCGAGCGCTACCGAAAGCGGCTGGGTGAACGACTTGCCGTCGGCGACGAGCCGCACGGTGTATGTACCTGCTGGCACCCATGGTGTTGTTGCAGCGTAGTATGTGCGATGCGGCAGTGCTCCCGTTGCCGTTTCAACCGGGGAAGTCCCTTCGATCGGTTGATAC
>JBKJNN010000102.1:0-10136 GCA_046593625.1 Gemmatimonadaceae bacterium
GGGCGGCCATTGCTCAGTGGCAGCGCGATGATCACCGGCGCGCTGCTGGTTGCAATCATGGCCGTGGGGTATTGCGGGACTCGCATCCTTCCGGGTTCGCTGGGACGCAGCAAGACCGTCGTCACGCACGACGTCGTTGTGTCCCAGCTCCGCGCGGTAGCCAAGCTGGTATCCACGGAAGCTGTGGTTCGCGATGTCGTGGTCTATCAGAATACCTGGTACGGATCTACCAAGCGTTCACTGGTAGTCGTCTCAGGCAAACTGCTCGCGGGAATAGACCTCGGAGATAATCCGGATGTCTCGATCGATCATGCCGCAAAAAAAATCAACATCAGACTGCCGCCCGCAAAGCTGATTGCCGTCGAGATTACCGACATGCGGACCTATGATGAGCGGGGCGGGTTGTGGAATCCGTTCCGGCCTGAGGACCGTGACGCCATCCAGAAGCAGGCACGAGCACAGCTCGCGGGAGCCGGCCGCCAGACGGAGCTGCTCCGCCACGCCAATGCAAGCGCCGCACAACTTCTCCAGTTGCTGCTCGGCCGGGACGGTTACACCGTAGAAGTCACAACCAGAGGCACGCCGACCGGCGCCTTCGTGGACTGATTCAGTATTAGTATCTAATTGATACTAATACTGCGCGTTCGTCGAGGTGCTACCAGCCAGCGCAGCTCCTGGCCCGCCGCGCCCAGGATCGCTCGAGACATCAGCCGAAGCGGCGATCGGGATGCGAATGCTCCCGCTATGGCGTACAGTGTCATCGGTGAAAACTCTCTCGCTGCCTCTATGGCGTAGACCGGCTCCCACATATTCGGCTGAAATTTTGCCTTGAATGATTCGAGTCCTCCGAAATTGTAGAATCGGTTGCCGTGAAGACGTGCAAACTTCAGCGCCGCCCGCAGCCATGTGGGTTCATCCCTGACTCGCGGATCTTCCCGACCCGCCAGCGGCGCAAGGCCCAGCGTTACGTAGGTTGCCCCTGACGCGGCAATGGAGCGAACGGCCGATGTCAAAAGCAGTTCTATGGTGCCGTTTGGTGAATTCGACAGCCGGGGAAACTGCTCCACCAGCCATCCATTGCGAGCCGGGACTGGTGAGAGAACAGCAAACGCCACGACTGAGTCGCTGCCCGCCGGATCATCGCGCCGCGCTACGAAGATCCTGCGATCCATCAGGCGATGGAGAGTGTTGGGTTCGACTAAAAAGTGCAGCGATGGCAAGCCACGCCCCCGAAGCCATCGGTCGAGGACATTCTGAAGGTCCTTTGCCAGCATTGCTTCTTCCGGTGAATACTCGACAATCGTCACGTTCTTGTTGACCGCGCGATTCAACTGTGCGCGCAGAGAGGAGCGGGAGTGCACAATTCTCTCCCAGTCCGAGGGGTTCCACGACGGCTGAGCGCCCAGAAGGACAGCAGCGTGATCTGCACTGGCTGAGAGGGCGTGTTCAAGACGAGCTTCTGCGCCGAAATAACAGACGCGCTCTCCAACTGCCTTCGACGAGGATTCGAATTCCTCCACTACCGATGGAAGCCGCGTGATCGAACAAACGGGTGCGCCGGCCACAACGCGGACTCCACGATAGGGAACGTATCCAGCTACCGCGTCACCAGCTTCAGAGAACCAGTGGCGAAATCCGGGATTCACGATCTGATACGAAGTTGAATTCCAGCCGAACGCGAGCACGATTTCCCGCGCCCTGGCCACCCCGGCTGGCCACTGCTCAGGCATCAGAGGCGGAACAAGTAGCTCACCTTTCCAAAAAAGCCATCGCGCGTGCGCTTCAAATCCTGAAAGCGAAACTCCCGCGGTTCCTCCATCGCCGAACCATAGCCCAGGTAGACGAGAGTGCCGGGAATGGGGCGATAACTGAAAAGCCAGTCAGTGGTGAACTCGTTGGAGCTCGTGCCGTTGTCCAGCGCACCACGGATCAGAATTCGATTACCGTTCCGATCGCGCAGAGGGGAACGGGACCGGGCAGCGTATTGTCCCACCAGCCGAAAGAAGATCGAACGGCTCATCTGATACTCGAGCTTGACGCGCGGAATGGTTTCCGTTGAAAAGCGGGAATCATCCACCCTGCGGTCGAGCGTGAGACGGGAGAACTGAAGCGATCCGCGGATGGACGCGCTGGGCCGCAGGTCTACCGCGCCGTCGATTCTGGTGCTTCGGCCGGGAGCAGCCTCGCGGAACAGGGGTGTCCGTCCATGGGCGATGCTCGCCGTTGCGCTCACGTAGCGGAATGTCGGAGTCGTCACGCGCAGCGAGCCTCCAACAAGACCACTCTCAAATCCAGGCACAGTGAACGCGGTGGTGTCGCCTGCAGACCTGAGAATGGTGTAGCTCGAGTAATTGGCATCGTCGAACCCAAATCCGTTGCGCGAAATTCCTCCGCCCACCTGCCATCCGCCTTTCAACGTCGCGCTTGGAGACAGCGCCTCGGTAGTCTCGATGGTTGGACGACCGGCCGAGTAGTCCCACACTCTGCTGAGCTGAAGGAAGGTGCCATATGTCTGTATCAGTGCGTCCTTGTCGCCGTAAAAGCTGAACCGGTTGAAGGTGCGCGCCTCGACTATCCCGGTGCGGTTCACGAAGCCGGCGGCAGCGCGAAACTCCGGTTCAACTCCTTTGAGAGTGTAGTGAAAGCCCCAGGCACGACCGGTCCTGTCCCAGTCTGCCTGAAGAAGCGAGCCTTTCAGGTTGCGCGCGAGGCTATCCGTCCACGACTGCGTTGCCTGGAGCTGGACGAAATACAGTTTCGAGTGATAGAAACGAAAGTCAGCGCCTGCCAGCCGGGAGTAGCTGTCGCCGTCTTCCCGTGTTGTCAGCGCTGAGCCAACCGTATAGTTGCGCCCGAAGTCCCGCCTCAGGCGCGCGATGCCGAAGAGTGGTCTCTTGCCGCCTGTCCACGAGTATGCGTCATCGTCCTGCACCACCATCGCTGCGATGTTGGTGCCGGCTACCGCTCCGGCGAGTTTCACGCCTCCTCGCGGTGCTGCAATCCGGCGTGTGTAGATGAGCTGGTTGGGAGTGTCAAAGAGCTCCAGACCATCGAGGAAGAAGGGCCGCTTTTCAGGGTAGAAGAGTGAGAACCGTTCGTTGAGGAGAACCTGGCCGACGTCCGCCTCGACCTGCGAAAAATCAGGATTGATGGTTGCGTTGATGGAGAGATTCTGTCGAACTCCCCATTTGACATCTCCGCCAAAGTCGCTGTTCCGGTCGTAAGCGCGGCCCCCGCCGGGCTTCGGCGAGCCATTCACTCGAGCTGTCATGGTCGGTGTGGCCTCGAGAACCAGTCCGCGTCGCATGTCGTGCATTCCGGCGAGGGTACCCGACTGCGCAAGAAAATTCGCGGCAGCGCGAATTGCGGGAGCCCAGGTATCCTGATAACCGCTGTGCTGAATTCGCCTGAGGATGTGAATTCCCCAGTCCTGCACTTTTGCGTCCTGGTATCGAAGGCTCTTGAAAGGAATCCGGATCTCGACTTCGTAGCCTCCGGGAACCACCCGTCCTTTCGATTCAAATACGAAGTCGGGGTTGAGGTCCACGGTTCCATCGAGCGGGTTGATATTCCGGAATCCACCTCCGGTCGCGGATGCGCCGCCCGCACCACCTGCAAATTGCGAACTGCGTGTCCCGTCCTGTTGAACGCCGAGTGCGTTGACGCCGAAGAGAAAGGAAAGTTGGCGGCTGTTCTCGGTGTCGAGGAGGATTTGAACGTGGTCTTCGCTGGCGATGTCATCGCGATTCGCTTTGGTGGCTCTGACTACGTCGCCATGAACTTCAGTTGCCTTGATGCCGAACCAGATGGCGTCAGCCGAATACCAGACGAGCACTTCAGTTGGCTCTTCAGCGGGACGGCCATCCACTGGCTGGTACTGCGAAAATCCGTTGAGCCTGGCCGCTTTCGACCATACTGATTCGTTGAGGCTGCCATCGACTGTGGCAGCGGTGTCTATTCGCGGAATCTCCACGCGAAGCTGATTGGCCCGTCCGTCGTAAATCCGTCCTGAATCGGCGAGCAGCGCGACCGCAACTAAAGCTGGAAGTAGCATTCGGACAATCTACGGTGTTAAAGCCAGCGTCTCACTCTCGAGCAATAGTCGGAGTATTCCACAGGAAAAGCAGAGGACAGGTATCGCTCCTCGCGCTTGATCACCAGCAGGTAGAGGGCAAGCATGACAAGTGGCAGGATCGCCATCGCCCATGCGGAATTAATGATTAACGCTCCGCCGAAATAGGCCGTAGCCATGCCAGTGTACATCGGGTTGCGTGTGAAGCGATACGGCCCGTGGGTGACAATCTGTGTGGCCGGGCGCATCGGGACGATCCCGGTGCGCACGCGGGCGAATGTGTAGAGACCCCAGAACATCAGGGCAAAACCGGTGAGTGCGAAAAACAGTCCCAGGCTTTGTATCACTGCAATCGAAGCGATGGAACGAACCAGGGGAATGCGAACCACTCGCACCTCGACCAGCCACGCGGCGCCAAGCCCGAGAGCAAAAAGGAAGGGCGGGGGAAATCTTACCCCGGGGTTGGCAGATGAAGCGTTGGTCGCCATTACAGCTCCTGGTGGATACACTGGGTAGAGCGGTGCGGCCAAGCTATACCGGGGAAAGGGCAGCGGCAAGAAAATCTGTCCGCCCAAGTTTACGTGCAAATGCCGCAGGCCGTATTATCCAGTGAATGCAATCCTTCGCGCCGGGGAATTTCGATTGAAAGTTGTGATTATTGGCGGTGGTCCGGCCGGATTGTACAGTGCTCTTCTGTTAAAGAAGGCGAATTCTGCTCATGAAGTAACTCTCCTCGAGCGGAACCGCGCGGATGACACATTTGGATGGGGCGTGGTTTTTTCCGACCAGACGCTGGAGAACTTCCGCGTTGCGGACGAGCCGACATTCCGCGCCATAACCGACAACTTTGCCCATTGGGACGACATCGACGTGGTCGTTCACGACCGTCGCATCACGTCCGGTGGGCACGGGTTCAGCGGGATAGGCAGGAAGAAACTGCTCCAGATCCTCCAGTCACGCGCGTCTGAGCTTGGCGTAGACCTCCGGTATTGCGTCGACGTTCGCGACGATTCTGACCTCGAGGCTCTGGGCCTTGGCGATGCAGGCCTCGTCGTTGCAGCAGACGGTGTAAACAGCGTTATCAGGCAGAAGTACGCGAACTATTTCAATCCTGATCTGGATCCGAGAAGCGCGAAGTTCATCTGGCTCGGCACCACCTTTCCCTTCGATGCATTCACGTTCTACTTCGTGGAGAACGAACACGGGGTATTTCAGGCCCACTGTTACCGGTTCGATGACAGGACTTCGACCTTCATCGTGGAGTGCGATGAGGAGTCGTGGCGCGCTGCGGGTTTTGATACGATGGATGCATCGCAAACCATCGACGCCTGCGAGGCGATGTTCGGCAAATGGCTCGATGGGCACCGACTGATGTCGAATGCGGTTCACCGCGCCGGGTCTCCCTGGGTGACGTTTGTGCGAGTGCGGAACGAGCGCTGGCATCACGGCAACATCGTACTGATCGGAGATGCTGCGCATAGCGCCCACTTCTCGATCGGATCGGGAACGAAGCTGGCGATGGAGGACGCGATTGGTCTGGTGAAGGCAGTTTCGGAGGCGTCGGACATTCCATCGGCACTGGCAGCGTATCAGGAGGATCGCGGTACCGAGGCGCTTCGGCTTCAGAATGCTGCGCGCAATTCAATGGAGTGGTTCGAGAACGTGAAGCGGTACATCCATCTCGAGCCGGAGCAGTTTGCCTATAGTCTTCTGACTCGAAGCCAGCGTGTGAGCCATGAGAACCTGCGGCTGCGGGACGCAACCTATGTAGAAGGAATGGAGCGATGGCTGGCGAGCCGCGCTTCGATCGAGGGTGACGGTTTGCAAAAACTGGCCGCTCCGCCGCCTCCGATGTTCACGCCTTTCAAGCTGCGTGACATGACCCTCGAAAATCGCATCGTGATGTCCCCGATGGACATGTACAGTGCCGAAGACGGAGTGCCCAACGACTTTCATATGGTGCACCTGGGCGCGAGAGCCCTGGGTGGGGCTGCTCTCGTGATGACCGAAATGGTGTGCGTGTCGCCCGAGGCGAGGATTACTCGTGGTTGTACGGGCCTCTACAATGAAGTGCAGGCAGGAGCGTGGAAGAAGATCGTCGCATTTGCGCATCAATGGAGCGATGCAAAAGTTTGCCTTCAGCTTGGACATTCGGGCCGAAAGGGATCGGTGCGGCTTCCATGGGAGGGTACAGACATTCCGCTCGAGAGCGGGGACTGGGAGCGGATTGGTCCGTCGCCAGTCGAGTACGGACCCACACTGCCGCCGCCGCGCGAGATGACTCGTGATGACATGGATCGCGTGAAATCTGATTTTGTGCGTGCCACGAATATGGGAATCGACGCGGGCTTCGACATGATAGAAGTCCACTGCGCGCATGGATATCTGCTCTCCAGCTTCCTGACCCCGGTGAGCAACCATCGTACTGACGAGTACGGCGGTTCTCTCGCGAATAGAATGCGTTATCCGCTCGAAGTCTTCTCGGCAATGCGCGAAGTTTGGCCTCAGGACAAACCGATGTCAGTGCGCGTCTCGGCCACTGACTGGGTGGAGGATGGCCTGAGTACCGATGACTCGGTGGAGATCGGAAAAAGATTCGTCGCAGCGGGAGCTGACGTGATCCACGTTTCGACGGGTCAGACCGTGAGTGACGCGCAGCCGGTGTTTGGCCGGTTGTTTCAGACTCCGTACTCGGACCGTATCCGGAACGAGGGACGCGTACCGACAATCGCGGTGGGAAATATTACGGACGCAGACCAGGTGAATTCCATAATCGCCGCTGGGAGGGCTGACCTGGTGGCGATCGGGCGTCCACACCTGGCTGACCCGCATTGGACGCTTCACGCGGCGGCTCAACTCGGATATGCAGGTGTCAGGTGGCCAGTGCAGTACTATCAGGGGCGCGTGCAACTCGAACGGGAAGCGCAACGTGCACGTGAACTCAATGCGACTCAGAAGTAAAAACAGAGAGAACTGACATGCCTGAACTGGAGAGATATCTCGAAGGGAAGCACGCCATTGTTACGGGCGGAAGCCGGGGGATTGGTGCGGCCGTGGCGAGCGAACTCGTGCTGCGGGGGGCCAAGGTCACGATCATGGGCCGCGACAGGGAAACTCTCGAGTCTCAGGCGGCAACGATGAGAGGAGAGGTGGGAGTGACAGTTGCCGTCGAGGAATGTGATGTTGCGGATAGCCGTTCGGTGTCGCGCGCTTTCGCGGCAGCAACCGCCGCACTCGGCCCCGCGTTCGTCCTCGTCAACAATGCGGGCATCGCAAAGAGCAGGAGTTTCACCAAGCTCACGCGTGAGGTATGGGACGAAACCATCGCTGTGAACCTGACCGGAACCTATTTGTGTTCCTCTGAGGTGTTGCCCGCCATGATCGCTGCGGGTGAGGGGCGCATAGTGAATGTCTCGTCAACGGCTGGACTCAAGGGTTATCGAACAATGTCTGCCTACTGCGCGTCGAAGCACGGAGTGATAGGTCTTACGAGGGCGCTTGCGCTCGAGACGGCGAAACATGGAATCACCGTGAACGCAGTGTGTCCCGGGTATGCCGCCACCGACCTGACGGCGAATGCGATCGACAGCATCGTGGCAAATACCGGAAAGAGCCCCGAAGAAGCCAAGGCGCTGGTGACTGCCACCATACCGCGTGGCAGTCTGATCACTCCCGAGGAGGTTGCGAGCACGGTTGTGTGGCTGTGCTCACCCAGCGCATCAGGAGTTTCCGGAACGGCGCTACCGATAGCGGGCGGAGAGCTTTAAGACCTCTTCTACGCCTCGCCAATGGGTTGTCTGGAGCGCATCTTGGAAGGATGAGTTACTCGGGGAGAAATCAGGCACGGGCCGCATGACGGGTAGAGCTGAAGCAGCCGGCTCAATCCGTCCGGAGCATTTCAAGTGGGAATTCAGCGACGCGGTCGCGACGATCACGCTGAACCGCCCTGAGCGCAAGAATCCACTCACGCTGGAATCGTATCGTGAACTGACCGATACCTTCATCGCCCTTCAGAAACTTGACGAAGTGCGCGCAGTCGTGCTCACGGGTGCAGAGGGTAATTTCTGCAGCGGTGGCGATGTGCACGACATCATTGGGCGGCTCGTCGAAATGAAGCGGGCCGGCGACCGGGCCGGTCTTCTTGCTTTCACGCAGATGACCGGCGATCTCGTAAAGGCAATGCGAGCGTGTCCGCAACCGATCGTGTCGGCGGTGGATGGAGTGTGCGTTGGCGCTGGGGCCATACTGGCCATGGCGAGCGACATCCGGTTCGGCACCGAGCGAAGCAAGGTCGCATTTCTGTTCGTACGGGTGGGCCTGTCGGGAGCGGACATGGGCGCGTGCGCGATACTTCCGCGCATCATCGGCTTTGGCCGAGCGAGCGAGCTGCTGTTTCTCGGGAGAACGATGGGGGGCGCCGAAGCGGAGCGCTGGGGTTTCTATAATCGCGTGTGTAGTCCGGAAACTTTGCTCTCCGAGGCTCGTGAACTGGCATCGAAGCTGGCCCATGGGCCCAGTGCCGCGCATGCGATGACCAAGCGCTGCCTGAACGCAGAATGGTCAATGGAAATCGATGAGGCGGTGGACTTCGAGGCGCGGATGCAGGCCGACTGCATGATGACCAACGATTTCGAAAGAGCGTATCTCGGCTTCGTCGAGAAGAAGGATCCCGTATTCGAGGGGAACTGACGTGACAGTCTCAGTGCTTTCGCTTCCGTTTTTCGAGGACGGGCATCGTCACCTTGCCGCACGCCTCGAACAGTGGGCCGCCGGGCAGTTCGGTGGCGAAGCAGAGCATGCAACCGAGACGAGAGGCGAGAAGACTGACGCCGAGTGCCGGCGTCTTGTGCGCTCGATGGGGGATGC
The DNA here is from genome assembly GCA_046593625.1 of Gemmatimonadaceae bacterium. Lineage (GTDB taxonomy): Bacteria > Gemmatimonadota > Gemmatimonadetes > Gemmatimonadales > Gemmatimonadaceae > UBA4720. Next base: position 8,939 of record JBKJNN010000102.1, read on the forward strand.
TGGCTGGTTGAAGTATGCCGTTCCTTCCCCGTACGGCATTGCAGACGACCAGCTCGATGTCAGGTCTCTTTGCATAGCACGGGAGACCCTCGCCTCGCATTCGGGATTGGCTGACTTTGCCTTTGCGATGCAGGGGCTGGGCTCGGGACCGATATCGCTGTTCGGATCTGCCGACTTGAAAGCGCGATACCTTCCCGGCGTTGCAGGCGGCGAGTCCATCGCGGCATTCGCGATTTCTGAAGCCAATGCGGGCTCTGACATCTCTGCAATGACGACAACCGCGCGCCTCGACGGCGATTCGTACGTCATTGACGGTGAAAAGACCTGGATATCAAACGGCGGAATCGCGGATTTTTACGTGGTATTCTGCCGAACCGAGCCGCGGGCCGACGGGAAATCTCAATTCATCGCACTGGTCGTCGAGCCGTCTGATCCCGGGTTCAGCGTAAGCGAACGAATCGAAACCATTTCACCACATCCACTCGGCACACTGCGCTTTACGGATTGCCGTGTTCCTGTCAATCGAATTGTAGGCGAGCCGGGGCGAGGGTTGAGTGTCGCACTCGGAACGCTCGACGTATTCCGTACTACTGTCGGGGCTGCGGCGCTCGGGTTTGCCCGGCGCGCGCTGTCGGAGGCAGTCCGGCATGTGGTTGAAAGAAAGATTTTCGGCGGAGTTCTCTCTGACCTTCAGCTCACTCAGGCGGCGATTGCCGACATGGCGACGGAGGTCGATGCAAGCGCGCTGCTGGTGTATCGATCCGCGTGGGTTCGCGACACCGCGAAGGGCCGGGTTACCAGGGAGGCCGCTATGGCCAAGATGTATTCCACCGAGGCGGCTCAGCGGGTGATAGACCGGGCGGTGCAGCTCTTTGGCGGACGTGGAGTTGTGTCCGGCAATGTGGTGGAAAAGTTGTATCGCGAAATCAGGGCGCTTCGCATTTACGAGGGTGCGACCGAGGTGCAGAAGCTCGTCATCGCCGGCCGGGTGATGCACGATTTCAGCACAGGAGGAAATACAGATGGCTGAGAGGATAACAGGTCACGTGGATACATTCTGCGCCGACATGTCTCCGCCGCCGGAACTCTGGCCTGAACGAGTCTGGACCGGCGTTCCGGAGCTGTCGTATTCCGACTGGATGAATTGCGCTGGCGAGTTACTGGATAAAGCAGTCGCAAACGGGTGGGGAGAGAGGAC
>JBKJNN010000157.1:0-2763 GCA_046593625.1 Gemmatimonadaceae bacterium
AAAGAAGGAAATCGGTGAAGCAAAAATCGGCGGCGGTCCCGTTCTGGCTCGCGGTTCGATCATATCACCGGTTGTTTTCGAGCTGCTGCGCAAAACCGCGGAGCGCAAGAAAATTCCATACGTCGTACACGCTGCAGGACGCGACACCAGCACGGACGCAGACGCAATTCACATCGCCCGGGAAGGCGTGGCTACGGGTCTGGTATCCGTACCAAACAGGTACATGCACTCCCCAAACGAGCTCGTGTCGCTCGTGGATCTCGACCGCACCGCCAACCTGCTTGCCGAAGTCTGCAGAAAAGTCGACAAGAAGACAGACTTCACAGCCCGCTAAGCGCCGGTGCTCCACCTCTGGAGCACTGCGCAGTACACCTTTCCGCTGCCCGAAGGACACAGGTTTCCCGCTGAGAAGTACGCGATGCTGCGGGACAAGGTTCTGGCAGATCACGTAGTAACCCCCGACCACCTCCACGATCCCGCTCGCGCAACTCGGGAGGATCTCCTCCGCGTTCACACCGCGCGATATGTGGACGCCGTAACACTCGGCACGCTGACTCCCGCTGAACAGCGCCTCATCGGGCTGCCGTGGTCACCGGGACTGGCCGAGCGATCATTCCGCGCCACCGGTGCGACGTGCGAAGCATCCCTTCGCGCGCTCGACTCCGGCGTTGCGATGAGTCTCTCGGGTGGAACGCACCACGCGTTCGCGGATCGAGGCGAGGGTTTCTGCGTGTTCAACGATGTTGTCGTCGCCGTTCGAATGCTCCAGGCGCGCAACCTTATCTCGCACGCCGCAGTTATCGACCTCGATGTTCACCAGGGCAACGGAACCCACGCGCTTACCGCCGATGACGACTCCCTCTACACGTTCAGCATGCACGGGCGCAACAACTATCCTTTCCGCAAAGTAGCCGGCCGCCTCGATATCGAATTAAACGACGGCGTTGGCGACGATGAATATCTCGACAAGCTTTCCACCTCGCTTCCCCGCGTACTTTCGGAATCAAACTCAGACATCGTCTTCTACCTCGCGGGCGCCGACACGCATGAAGGCGACAGGCTCGGACGCATGAAACTCACCTTTGAAGGCCTCAAGAGGCGGGACGTGATGGTGATCGAGAGCTGTCGTGAAATCGGGCTACCGCTGGTCACGCTCGTTGCCGGCGGATACGGGCGCGACATCCGGGACACCGTCCAGGTTCATGCAAACACAGCGCGAATTCTCTCGAGTTTTGCATCCGGCTACAACACCGCGGGACCAAAGCTAACTTCAGAAATCTCCAACCAGCTGACAATGCAACGATTTACTGCTGCACGCCTGATGATTCTCGTTCTGTCCGCGTCAGCCTGCACTGCTACCGTCCAGAATCCCGCGCCCGCTCACGGTGTTGCGCTCGCGGATTCCTCGGCTATTCGCGCTGACGTCGCCTACCTCGCCGATGACCGGCTCGAAGGCCGGCTTACAGGAACAGCGGGCAACGATTCTGCTGCGGCGTTTATCGCGCGGCGATATGCGTCCCTGCGGTTACAGGCACCCTACCCGGGTTACATCCAGAATTTCGTCGCGCGGCCCGCCGCAGCAGCACATCGCGGTGACACTGCCGGACTGAAAACCCAGAACGTCGTTGCAATCCTGCACGGAAGCAGCCCTTCCCTCGCCGGCCGCTACATCGTAATCGGCGCACACTTCGATCACCTCGGCCGCTCCAGCGAATTTGCTACGGATCCACAGGCCGGAAACGCCATCAGGAATGGCGCTGATGACAATGCCTCGGGCACGGCTGCCGTGATCGAGCTTGCACGCATGCTGTCCGTGAAGAAGCCTGGCCACTCTGTCGTGTTCGTGAATTTCAGCGGCGAAGAGGAAGGGCTGCTCGGTTCGCAGTACTTCGTGGAAAATTCCCCAGTGCCGCTCGACAGCATTGTCGCCATGCTCAACTTCGACATGGTCGGCCGGTTGAGGAATGACAAACTGTTCGTCTACGGAACCGGATCGGCGGCCGAGTTTGCGGCGATGGTAGATACGGCCAACCTGGGAGTTCTTCCGGCGTTCAAGCTCGAGGGCGGTGGCGATGGCTTCGGCGCATCAGACCACAGCTCATTTTACGCGAAGAACATTCCGGTTCTCCATTTCTTTACCGACAGCCACGAGGACTATCACAGCGCAACTGACGACGTCGAGAAAATTGACGCAGGGGGCGAGGAGCGAGTCATCAACTTCGCATTCAGAACGATCGAGGCGATCGACAGGCGTCCCTCGCGCCTCACTTTTGTCAGGTCAGCGCGGCCAACCGCGATGGCGGGCAGCGGCACCGGCTCGCAGGTCTATCTGGGCACTGTACCCGACATGTCCGCCGGAAAGATTCCAGGCATTAAGCTCACCGGAGTACGGCCTGGAAGTCCGGCCGAGCAGAGCGGGCTCATGGCGAATGACATAATTGTCGAGCTCGGTGGAAAGGCAGTGACAGATCTTCAGACCTACAGCGATGCGCTGTATTCGCACAAGCCAGGCGAAATCGTGAAAATCGCTGTGCTCAGGGATGGAAAACGCGTGGAAGTTCCCGTCACGCTGGGCAAGCGGGGCGGATAACCCGCGATGCCCGAGCTCATTCCGGCCCCCCGAACCTCCGGATTCACGGAATCCACCTCGGAGCCGCTCTACTGGTGCACGTACGGTGAGCCGTCCACGGAGAAGCTGGTAGTTCTGCACGGCGGGCCGGGCGCGCATCACGATTACCTGCTGCCGCAGATGCTTCACCTCGC
>JBKJNN010000011.1:0-4053 GCA_046593625.1 Gemmatimonadaceae bacterium
CTTCCTGGAATCTCGACACCTTCGAGCACCAGCGGAATCGAACCTGAGGCGAGCAGTACAGATCGCAGGTTATCGCGCGTGAGTGGAAGATGAGTTGTCGGCAGATCGGACAAATGAAGAAATGGCGTGTCGCTGCCGGCAGAATGGAACACGTAACGCTTCAGCTGCAGAGCGAGCGTACGGCGACTGATCAAGTTGCCAATTGCAGCGATCGCCATCGATACACCAAGTGCAGCGCGTTGCGAGCTCGCCGCGAGGCCCCAGCCCATCGCCGTGATGACATGCAGTCTCGCCCATGCGTGCTCCAGAATTTCGTCGACACCCGTCGCACCAAGGAGGTCGTCGACGAGCCGGGACATGACCTGGGTTACCTCCGACGGGCTCGGATGCCGCGAATAGCTTTGGCCGTAGATGTACCCGTGATGACCACGCTCGAGCGCGGCAACCGGATCTCGCTGAGCGAAGCACGCCATTCGCCAGCTTCCGATGGACGAACCGATCAGGTGAAGAGCGCGTGTCCTCGGCTCCTTGAAGAATTCACCGAAGAGATATCTGTCGAGACCTGCGATCGAGAGCCACTTGGCGCCACCCGAAGCGCCGGGAAGAATGTCGACATCTTCTGCGCGGAGACCTCGTTCGCGAACGATCTCAAGAGCGGTAGCGCCAGCGCGCAGGGTTAGCGACGAAGCCATTCTGTCATTTAGTCACCGCCGACGGATGGGGCAATCCCCGGTCCGCAGTGTCTTTTTTCGTATAACTTTTCCGTATGGCTCAGACTCTCATACTTGGTGGAACCAGAAACCTCGGGCACGTAACCGCGCTTGCCCTGCTCGACGCAGGACACGACGTAGCGATCATGAATCGTGGCGTCACGCGCGACGAGCTGCCGACCGAAGTCGAGCGGCTCCGTGGCGATCGCAATGACACGGAACAGCTTCGATCAGCGATCGGAACACGCAAGTTCGATCTTGTTTTCGACACGACTACATACACTGGCGTCGAAGCGCAGCAGGCAGTCGAGATTTTTGAAGGGCGAGCAGGGCGCTACGTATTTGTCAGCAGTGGACAGGTGTACCTGGTTCGCGACAATCTGCCACGACCTTTCCGTGAAGAGCATTACGAAGGTTCAGTGATGCCCGCTCCCCTCAAGGATTCGGCTGACTATCCGAGCTGGCTGTACGGTGCGGACAAGCGCGACGCCGAAGATGTGTTCATTACCGCTCGTGAGAAAAAAGGCTTTCCCGTCACGACATTGCGCCTGCCAATGGTTGCGTCCGACCGCGATCACTACGGACGAATTCAGGCGTACGCCGCGCGCATCCTCGACGGCGGACCTTTACTGGTTCCATCTGGCGACGGCCTGCCCATTCGCCACGTGTATGTGGGAGACGTCGCGCACCTCGTCGTGGGATTCACCGGATCGGCGGAGGGACAGCATCGGGACTATAACGTGTCATACGGACAGTCGATGTCACTCTCGCGATTCATCGAAGTCCTTGCGGATGCTGCAGGCCGAACTCCCGAGGTAATACATGTCGGCCGAGAGAAGCTCACAGCGAGCGGACTTCTGCCTCATTGCTCTCCCTTCAGTGGAAAATGGATGTCAGAGCTGGACAACTCCCGCAGTATCGATGAACTGTCAGACATTGGGTTGAGCTATACGAGTCCTGAGACTTATCTGCCGCGACTGGTAACTGATTATCGGAGACGATGGGGCCTCGAACGCATTGTGCCGGACGGATATTCGCAGCGGCCGGAGGAGCTGGCGTTCGCTCGGTCTTCGGGCGGGGATTGAGGTGCGTTGAAATTCAGGCTCTTTATGGAACTATTGCCATTTAGCGAGGCACCGCCGAAATCAGAGCGTGGCTCAGATGGCAATACTTCCATGGGGAGCCTGAATTTCAACGCACCTCAATCCCCCACTAGCAAGCTCGGCCTATCCTTTGATTCACCGGGATTGGAGCCAAGTTAACGATCGATGCCGGAGGGTGTCGGCCTGCCCTTGATCGACACGTCAACCGTGTAACCATCTTGCGCAAGCAGCGTTCGAAGCATTTCAGCAGCGCTTCGATTGGCATGCTCCAGAAATTCCGTCTCCGCCCCTGCTTTAACCAGTTGCGCTCTCACCTTGCTTTGAATCGAATCGCGATCAGCCGGCGTAAACGGATTCCAAAGCCCTGCGCGTTCGTCGTACGTACGAAGATTCAGCACTTCAACCCCGATCAATTTTGCCGGCGGGAGCTCGATCGCTATGCGTTTCGTTGCGTGATCGATCCGCACCGATGGATTCGTGCCCAGGTCGATTCCGCCGAGGAGCTTTCCAGTGACGACGACCAGCGTGCGCTTGGTTGAGCCGTATCGGGTGTTCTGGAAAACCACGACGTCACGGACGGTTGACTCGGTCGATACGAGCTTCGCGACAGCACGCATCTGCTCGACCACGACGTCCTGGGTGATCGTCGTTCCACCTTTTCCGACTAATCGTGGGATCGTCGAGACGGTGCAGTAGCCAACAGTCAGCATCCCGATAATCGCAGCCGCCAGAAATCCCCACGCCATCAATGACGGCCGGCGTTCAACTCGCGGAAGTTCTGGAGGAGCGGAATTAGTCATAGGACTGGAGCGGTTGCCCAAGGCGACGGACTACCCAAGAAAATCTCCTACGTAAAGTGACGTATATGTACCCGGCGTGGGATTTCGATATTGCACCATGACCCCAACCCGCGCCATTGCCATGACTTCACGCACGATTCACCTGATCGCAGTGATTCTGTTCACATCCGGATGCGAGAGCCTCGTAGACCCGAATCCAACCTACTCTATACCCCGGGCAGTCCCCGCCCCGGTCACGGCGGCCATGGGCCAGCAGTTTACCGAGATCGCCAGTGGTTTCTTCCATAACTGCGCCCTCGATAGCGGCGGCAGCGCGTGGTGCTGGGGGGATAACCAGTACCTCCAGGCGGGGCAGTCCGCAGGCGGCACGCCCTGCGATCAGGTCAGCACCTGCGTGCTCGTTCCGAGGCTTGTAACCACGACGGTCAAGTTCAAATCCATTTCAGTCGGTGTGACGCACAGCTGCGCCGTCGCAATCGACGGATCTGGCTGGTGCTGGGGCGGCGGATACTCCGGCAAAGGGATTCTAGGTGACGGCCAGTACAGCCAGACTTCTCTTCCGGTAGCCGTTCGAGGTGGACTTCGCTTCCAGTCGATCTTGGCTGGGGGAACGCTGACGTGCGGATTAACAGAGGGCGGACAGGCATACTGCTGGGGGCAAGCTGCCTTCCTCGGCAATCAGACTTCGGTAGACGCACTTGTTCCGGCGCTCGTCGCACCTGATCTCAAATTCACTGCGATTGCTGCCGGGACTTCTCACGCGTGCGCTGTCGCAACCGATGGCGCGGCCTGGTGCTGGGGCAGCAACCAGTTCGGCGAGCTCGGCGACGGTGTAATCGGTAACATGCTGGCGATCGGCGGTGCACGATCGCATGCTCCCGTAGCGGTTAAAGGCGGTTACAAATTCCAATCGATAGCGACAGGTTCAGGATTCACCTGCGGAGTCACCGGGGACGGAGACGCGCAATGCTGGGGCAATAACCACGTAGGAGAACTCGGATTCGGTCAGTTCAGCGAGCCTCAGTCGACTCCGCGCCTCGTAACCGGTGGTCACGGATATACGTCGGTTAGCGCAGGCGCCGCCGCGACGTGTGCGTTGGCCCGGGGAGGAAAGGCAATGTGCTGGGGTGGAAACTGGTTTGGCAGCCTTGGCGACGGAACGAGCACCGCCGCGAACACAGGGTCTGAACAGCCTCGGCCCGGACTGGTGAAAACAAGCTCGACTTTTACAAGCATTTCTGTGGGCGGAAGTCATGTCTGCGCGTTAAGCACTCAACAGACCCTCAAGTGCTGGGGTGATCGCGCCCGTGGACAGATGGGCGACGGAAGGCCGTGATATTGCAATAGCCCTTCGTTCGTGGAACAGGTCCTCACCCGCCAACAGGGAGAGCTGGTAGCGCTGGAACGCAAGCTGGTTCTGCGCGTCCGCGACATTCTCTC
>JBKJNN010000046.1:0-6374 GCA_046593625.1 Gemmatimonadaceae bacterium
GCGCGATTCACTGCCCGCCACCACGGCCGATTCGAAGCCTCCATAACCGAACACGAGGAGAAGAATCGCATCGGTCCATTTCGGATCGGACACGGCCTGGCTCTGAGCCACTTCGGGCGCAAAGCGAAGACAGCCGAGGAGTATCAGAACGGCGAGGGGAAGAAGTTTGGCGATGGTGAAAGCGTTGACGGTCCACGCTGCCTGTCGCACTCCCATGATGTTAATCACCGTGACCAGGGTCATCGCGAAGATCATCACGAACGCGCGTCCGGCCGGAGTTCCTGCCCACGGCATCAGCGGAATGAGGTAGGCGCCGAGGACGTTGAGGACGGCGGCGCAGGAGAGGAGGCGGGTCCAGATGTGCAGCCAGCCGATCTGGAATCCGAGAGCTGGCCCGAAGGCTTCACGCGTATAGAGATATGGGCCGCCTGCAGCGTCGAAGCGGCTTCCGACTTCGGCGAAGCACAGCACGATGGCGAAGATGCTGGCGCCGGCGATGAGGACGGTGACCGGGCTCCACTGGCCAGCGAATCCGGCGAGGGCGGAAGGGAGGCCGAACACGCCGCTTCCGATTACGCTGTTGATCACGGCTGCCGTCAGCGCCCATCTGCCGATGGCGCGAATAAGCGACGGGCCGGAATCAGCTACGGTGGAAGTCATTTCGCCAAAGATGCAGGTGCAGCCGCTTCGGCGCCAACGGGCCCGGTGGGCCGGCGCTAGCTATTGGCATTGGCGGCGGCCGACAGTCGCCGAATGCGTCAAGGCATTCCACTCATCACAGTTGACATGGCAGCCACCGGCGAGTTATACCTTCTACACAACTGAAGATCGTGGTCATTTGCCGCCTATTGCCGCCACGCAAAAAAAAGAGCTAAAACGCGAGAAGCCCGGGCGGCCGCATCGACTGCCCCGGGTTTTTTCGTAGAGTCACCTCTCGATTGAGGGCTCAACGCATGCGGGTCAGGCGGCCCACAATGTTCACGAGTATACGATGACCGCCAGCCACACCCCGCTTCCAATCGCCGTGTATCACGAGCATCCGGACTGGTTTCGACCGCTTTTCGCGGAGCTCGAAAGCAGGGACCTGAGCTTTGTCCGTCTCGATGCGGCTTCGCACCAGTTCGATCCCTCCGAAGACGAACCCGGATTTTCGCTCGTAGTCAATCGTGCGAGTCCGTCGGCATATCTGCGTGACAACGGGCAGTCAACGTTTTACACACTTCACTTGCTTCGTCATCTCGAGCGCCTTGGTGTGCCGGTCGTAAACGGCTCCGAGGCCTACGCGCTCGAGCTCTCGAAGGCGACACAACTCGACCTGCTGGCTTCGCTCGGCCTGCCTTACCCCAGGACGAGAGTAATTAACGCTGTGAGTCAGGCGCTTGAAGCCGCGGAGGATTTGCGCTACCCGGTTCTCGTAAAGGCCAACATCGGCGGATCCGGCGCCGGCATCGTGCGCTATGACAGCAAGGAATCGCTGAAGTCCGCAATAAGTGACGAACAGGTTACCCTCGGCATCGATGGAACTTCGCTGGTTCAGGAGAGCGCGCCAATCCGCAACGGGCATATCACCCGCGTTGAAACTCTCGACGGAAGATTTCTTTACGCCATCAATGTGTATCCTGCGTCAGGATCGTTTGATCTGTGTCCTGCGGATGCGTGCCAGACGCTAGACGGGGTTGAGCTCGTTCGCGGAGCGTGTGCGGCTGATGCCGCCAGGACTGGGCTGCGCGTTGAGGAAGCGACGCTGTCTACTGACATCAGGAACGAAGTCGAGCAGATTGCGCGGGCAGCGAAACTCGATGTCGGCGGCATCGAGTTTCTCGTCGACGATCGCGATGGCAGGCACTACTACTACGATATCAACGCGCTGTCCAATTTCGTCGCCGATGCGCCGAACGTGGTTGGCTTCGATCCGTGGGCCAGGTTCGTGGATTATCTCGAGGTTCGCGCCGGAAACCTGGCGAAGGCAGACCGATGAGATACGGATACTGGTTGCCGGTGTTCGGAGGCTGGCTTCGGAATGTCGAGGACGAGCGAATGGAGGCGTCGTGGAATTACGTGAAGCGCCTTGCGCAGCGGAGTGAGGAGATTGGCTACGATCTGACACTCATTGCCGAGCTGCTGCTCAACGACATCAAGGGTATCGAGTCGCCTTCGCTTGACGCATGGTCGACTGCGGCTGCGCTGGCAGCGGTGACTGAACGGCTCGAGCTGATGGTCGCGGTACGGCCGTCCTTTCATCCGCCCGCTATTTTTGCGAAGGCGGCGGCAAACATCGACCGCATTGCTGACGGGCGGTTGTCGCTGAATGTTGTATCGGCCTGGTGGAAGGACGAGGCGCGCCGCTACGGAGCCGCGTTCGATGAGCACGATGATCGGTACGTAAGAACCCGGGAGTGGCTCGAGGTCGTCGATGCCGCGTGGAGAGATCCTCTCGTGAACTACACCGGGTCGCGATATCGCGTGGAGGACCTCGTCCTCGAACCAAAGCCGGTTCAGCGACCCGGACGGCCTCGTCCGACGATCTACGCCGGGGGAGAATCCGACGCCGCAAAAACCCTGATCGCGTCGAAATGCGATGCCTATGTCATGCATGGGGACCCCCCGGAACGCATCGCTCCGAAGATTTCGGACCTTCGTGAACGGCGGGATCGCGCCAGCGCTGACGCCTTTCGAGTGTCGGGCACCGAGCTCGCTCCGCTGCAGTTCGGCCTAGCTGGATATGTGGTTGTAAGGGAGACTGAAGATGAGGCTCGGCGGGAAATCGAGCGCATAGTTAACGTTGCGCCCGGATCTCCAGGGTACAGGAACTACCACGACTGGGTGGGAAATACGCAGCTCGAACAGCGCGTTTCGCTCGAGGACTATTCGGTGTCTAACCGTGGATTGCATGCCGGCCTCGTTGGGACGGCCGAGACGGTGGCCGAACAGGTCAGGGCATTCAGCGATGCCGGCGTGGATCTGCTTCTTCTTCAATGCAGCCCGCAATACGAGGAGATGGAACGGTTTGCAGAGGAAGTGATGCCGCTCGTTGGCAAGGAGAATCCGGTGTTCTTCGGCTGACAAGCCTGCTGTTAGGCGCGATCATCTGGAACGTGACCGGCCGCTACGGCTCGTTCGACTGCCGCGAGCACGAGCGGCCAAAGCGCCGGAGCGCCGGTTTCTATCGGCGCCATTCGCGCCAGTATCCGGCTGCGTGGCACATTGTGCTGGCGCCACGACCCGCCGTCCCCAGCAGCATCGTTCAACACAAGGCCCTGAAATCTGTCAAGCGCATTTGCGAAGCGAGCCGATGGAGTCACCCCGGTTTCGAACTCGTCCCAGCAGGCGCGGAGGTACTGACCGGAATCTTCTGGCAACATGCCAAATAGCCTGGCGCTTGCTGCGGCCTCACGCTCGGCCTTGTCTGCGTTGGCGGAAACATCGAACGCAAACGTGTCTCCGGCATCGATCTCGACAACGTCATGGACAATCAGGAGCTCGACCGCGCGGGTCAGGTCTGTACCTGCTGGAGCGTACTCCGCCAGCGTCAGCGCCATTGCGGTCAGATGCCACGAGTGCTCGGCGGTGTTTTCATACCGCGACCTGTCGATGAGAGACGTTCGGCGCATCACGCCCTTGAGACGGTCCAGTTCCCTGATAAAGGTGAGCTGGCGTTCGAGCCGCTCTGCGGGGTCGGGCTGCGTGGGCCCGGAGGAATCGTTTTTCAAGGTGAATGATTGAGCGTACGGGGCCTCCGCCGCATAACTATCCCCACGGCACCCCGCAGCGATGACGATCTCGCCAAAGATGCAGGCGCAGCCGGGATCCTGTTTGTGTCCGCGGGCTTGTAGTGGTCGAGTCTCACGTCGCATCCCGCGGCCGGTGTGCGGCCCGCGGGACATTCTCAGCAACCGCTATTTTTTCGCGGGTGAAGCAGCAGGCGGCGCAATCCCGCTGAACATGTCTACGACATAACGCCACTTTCCGTCGGCGCCCTTTCGCAGGACCTCCGTGTATTTCACTGTCTCGGAAGCTCCTCCCATCTTGAAGCTCGCGCTCCCCACCATGTAGGCGAGGTCGCCGATTCCGTAAGCCGTAGTCGATGTGAGGACAAAATCGCTGGCGCCGCCCGCTATAAAGCCGGCGATCAGCTGGCGAATGCCATCTCCTTCGAGAACCGGCGAATCAGGCGGCATCAGCTTGGCGTCATCGGCGTAGACAGCGAGGACAGCGGCAGTATCCTTCGCATTCATGCCGGCGGCAAAGGCAGCGTCGACTGCTTTCAGGGAGTCGAGGTCTGCTGCGGAGAGCGGAGCGGGTGCAGCCGCTGCAGCGGTTGAGCTGGGCGTTTCACTCTTGGGGGAACAGGCAGCGGCAAGCAGAACCAAACCGAAAAGCGAAGGCAGTCGCATGGGAGGACTCCGGATTGCGGGAAGTGGGAATTGCAGCGGCGGTAATTCTAGCGTGTTTCGGACGACGCAACCAGACTGGCTGGCGCGGCACGCGTGTGGAACAGCGTTATCGCTGGAGGCCGGGGACTCCACCGAGGGCGCGTAAGATAAGCGCGCCAGCCGCGATGAGTGCGAATCCAGCGAAGTATCCTATTGGCCGCGACACGCCCCGCGACCACAGACTGCTCGCTAGAAAGGGCCCTCCGACGACACAGAGTGCGAAGATCAGCGTGCCAGTCCACTGTCTTGTCATACGGACCTCTCGAGTTGCAGGTTGCTAGCGACTGAATGAAAAGACGCAAAGAAACTTCCCAATGAGCCGACCATGTCTTTTCTTCCGCACATCGGGCTTGAGGAAACCGATGACGGCGTTTGGTCCATCTACTTCAACACCGTGCTCATTGCCACGCTGGATTAGCGTGATTACATCATTCGTGGGTAACCCGAAAGTGTTACCTATGCTGCTGGACACTTGTGTTACCTATCTTCCCGGCTGCTCACCGCAAAGACCCGACACCAAACCGCCTGCCCACCTCCGCGCAAGCCAATGTCACGCTCCGGCGAGTCCCACGCGAAGGCGCTCCATGTCAGCCTCAAGCCGCGCTAATAGTGCGATGAAGCGCGGCTCCGTGCGCAAACCCGCGAGTTCGATATCGGTGGCGAATAGCGTATAGCACGGAAACCCATCTTCCGCAGCCTGCTCGAGATATTTGATGGCCGCCGACTTGCGGCCAAGCATCGCCTCGGCGACGGCGATGTTGTACGCCGTGTGGTGGAAGTGGCCGAAACCACCGCCAAGCGAGACCGCGCGCGAAATCGCCGAGTCGGCCTCCGTTCGACGGCCTGCCCTGGCAGCGATCATCGCCAGCACGCTGTGGCCCACGCCGCCCTCGTCCTTGGGGTTTTCCGCAAGAAATCGTGACAAAAGTGCGGACGCCTCAGCTGTCCGCCCCAGCCTGAGGAGCGCGTTCGCTTCCTGGAATCCCCACAGGGACGGATTGAGATCTTTCTGCGTGCTTCGAAAGATACGATCGGCTTCACTGTAGTCGCCGCGATAGCTGGCGATCACTCCGACGCGAAACCGCGCAAGGGTGTTGAGGGGATTGATCGCGAGCGCCGAGTCAATGTGCGCCCTGGCCTCATCCAGCAATCCCACGTGAAGCAGCACGAGCGCCAACTGATGGTGCGCTTCGTCGAGCTTTGGGTTGAGCGAGAGAGCACGTCGGTACACGGCGATGGCCTGGTCATGCGGGAAGCGGCGGCCCGGCGTCCAGAGCATCAAGCCTTTTACAAACCACGCGTCGGCGAGGTCGGGCTGCAAAGTGAGCGCCCTGTCCACTGCGATCTCGGCGTCCTCGCCTAAGCTTTTCCTTTCCGAGTCCGGTGCATAGTAAAACGCGCGGAGGGTATATGCGCGCGCGAGCTCAGCGTATGCTGGCGCGAGATTAGGGTCTGCGGCCACCGCCAGGCGCAGATACCGGATCGCCTCATGATTGTCCTCGCGGTTCTCGGACCTATCCTTCACTCGTCCGCGCACATAATCGCTGTAGCCCGCCGAGTTCTCTGTCATGAATGACACGACTTTCTCGCCGCCATCCATGCGGCCGAGGCCCCACCAGGCGAGCAGGGCGCCACCGGCGACGACTGCGACGCCTATCGTGATCAATACAGGACGGCGCAACGCCGATCGCCCGGCGATCGCCGTAGCGTTCGTGGACTGAACCGTCGCAGCAGTTGGTGAGTCACGACCCGACGTCAGCACGTCCAAGAGAATCTCCGCGGATGCCGGACGATCGTCGGGACTCTTCGCCAGACAACGGATTACAACTCTTGCCAAATCCTGGGGCACTCCAACCCCACGTGTCTCGAGCGGGCGCGGTGCTTCCGTCAGATGCGCCGCGACAAGGGCGTGTACGGAGTGTCGGTGAGCGAAAGGGTGTT
>JBKJNN010000056.1:0-23137 GCA_046593625.1 Gemmatimonadaceae bacterium
AAACGATGATCAGATTTTCCTGAATCGTCGTTTGAGGCCATAGAAACGCAGTCGTATGTCAGGAGCCGCATCGCTGCTTCCGGAAAGCGCGATGGTGGAGACTCCCTTAGCGCGAACAGCGGCAATCAGAGTTTCGATGGTCACGCCATCAGGTATCCAGACTGTCCACCCGTCGCGGCCGGAGGCAGTGAGGAATTTGCTTGCAGGATCTCGTCGGAAGCTGCCTGATTCAGAAGCAACGAGACGTTGAGCATCGGCGAACGTGATGATTCGAACCGTTCCCCGTTCATCCCACAGATAGCCAAACAGCGGGAGCTCGGCTACGAGACGGTTCACACCGATAGCCACAGTGCGCAGGCCTATCTGGCGCGCTATCCAGTCGCTGCTGGCAAGTGGTCCAGGTGCGGTGCCCTGGCGGTGCTCTCCGTAAAGCCGGATAACGAGACGCTCGGCCACTCTCGCGAGGATGGCAGTGGGATAACCGGCCGTGTCCGATGGAGGTACCACGAGCGCAATTCCCGCCGGAGCGTAGCGCTGTGCTGAATCGCGCATGGCGCGCGTCAGTGCCACAATGCTGTTCACATCTCCCGGAGTGAGTCCCTGGATGTCTATTACGAGCAGGCTTGCTCCTGTGGACGAAGATGCCCGCAGTATTTCGCCCGCCGCGGCCTGCATGACAACCGAATCGTTGACCAGCGAGCGCAGGGTTTCGGGATGGTAGCGGGAGCCCTGGTATGTGGTCACGACAGCTAGCCGTGGTGAACCGCCGGTGATGAGTGAGGGAAGTTGTGACCCGGGGTGGAACGACGGCCGCAGGCTCAGCGAATCGAGTACGAGCTGCGCTCCAACGGCGTGCTCCGCGCTCGACGCATCCGGCGCGCTGAGGTGCCCGCTGGCGTCCCCGGGAGCAGGCAGCAGCCAGAACTGGACCGGGGGGGGCTCGCGGTGGCCGGGCAGACGTGAGCATCCGCCTGCACTGCCTGCAATGAGTGCAGTAAGCAGCGCGTGTGAAACGATGCGTGAGCGCATTGTTCCTGAATCTATGCCGTGATTGATACGCATGTCATCTGGCGATTCGGCGCGCATTCGAGCAGAATCCGACATGCCAACCATCATGAATCTCCGTGCCCTTGCGTGCGCCCTCGCCTTTGCCGCCCCTTGCGTCGCGACAGCGCAGGCAGCCTCCGCCCCGAAGGCTTCTCGAGTTGCGGGACCAGCTGATCTCGTTCTGGTCAACGCCCGCGTATACACTGTAGACGACACTCATCCGCGAGCGTCGGCGTTTGCTGTCAGGAATGGCCGGGTGTTGTTCACTGGTTCGGACCGCGAGGTGAGAGCGCTCGCCGGACCCCGGACCAGAATAGTCGATGCGGGAGGCGCGACCGTAATACCGGGAATGGTGGATGCTCACGCGCACCTCCTTGGCCTCGGTAACTCTCTCCGCAATGTTCAACTGGCGGGTTCCAAGTCGTACGAGGAAGTGATTGCACGAGTCGTCGAGAGAGCGAAGTCGGCGAAGCCCGGTGAGTGGATCCTCGGTCGCGGCTGGGATCAGAACATCTGGCCAGACAAGAAATTTCCTACTCACGAGGCGTTGACTCGCGCGCTCCCGAATAATCCCGTCGTGCTGACGCGCGTCGATGGACATGCTCTGCTCGCAAACGCCATGGCTATGAAAGCGGCCGGAGTCACGGGGGCGACGCGGGATCCTGAAGGGGGCCGTATCGAACGACTGGCTGATGGTGCACCATCGGGAGTCTTCGTAGATAACGGCCAGGACATCGTAGGCCGGGCAGAGCCGGCATCCACTCCACGACAAAACAGGGATGCGGTGCTGGCCGCAGTTGCGGAGGCGAACAGATGGGGACTCGTCGGGATTCACGACGCCGGCGCGTCGAGGAAGACGATAGACATCTACGAATCTCTCGCGCGTGAAAAAAAATTCAATCTTCGCAACTACGTTCTCATATCGGGCGACAGCGCGGACATCGCGCATTACTTCTCAGTCGGCCCGCGAAGCGCGCTGTACGACGGCCACGTGTGGGTGCGCAGCATCAAACTCTACGCTGACGGCGCACTTGGCTCGCGCGGTGCCGCGATGCTCGCGCCGTATTCGGACGATCGCGCAAATTCCGGATTGCTGGTCACACCTCCCGCTGACATTCAGCGCATCGCGACTGCAGCGCTCCGCCGCGGTTTTCAGGTGGGAGTACACGCAATCGGTGACCGCGGGAATCGCCTGGCTCTGGATGCATTCGACGCCGCTTTTAAATCCGTGCCGCGGGCGGATCACCGGTTTCGGATCGAGCATGCACAAATTGTGAGTCCTGCCGACATGCCACGGTTCGCAGCACTCGGCGTAATTCCATCGATGCAGGCGAGTCATCAGACGAGCGACATGCGCTGGGCCGAAGCGAGAGTGGGGCCGGAGCGAATCAAGGGCGCATACGCGTGGCGAACGCTGCTGAACACCGGCGTCGTAATTCCCAACGGAAGTGACTTTCCTGTCGAAGAAGTGAACCCTCTCATTTCATTCCACAGCGCCGTGTCGCGTCAGGACGCATCCGGCTGGCCGCCAAATGGCTGGTATCCGGACGAAACGATGACGCGCGCCGAGGCGCTCAAGGCTATGACGGTCTGGCCGGCGTATGCGGGGTTTCAGGAGAAAGATATGGGCTCGATATCCGCCGGGAAGTACGCTGATTTCGTCATTCTCGACCGCGATATCATGACCGTTCCAGCGTCCGAAATCCTTCAAACGCGCGTGACTTCGACGTGGATTGGCGGCCGGATGGTGTATCAGAGGCAATGAACGTGAATCATGCCCACCGTGGCATGTCGGTTGCCTCTTGAAGCTGCGCTTAAACAAGTGACTTGATAATGTTGCAGAAATTCATCCTCTGGACTGTTCTGTCAGTGGTAGCAATAACGGGCTGTTCGGCCGACAAGAAAGCAGATGCCGCTCAGCCCGACAAAGGAAAACCTGGAAATGTTCCGCCGCGTCCGAGCGTGGTGTCAACGCCGTCCAGCCCTTACGTCGCGATCACCGTCGCTGACGGGGTGCGGCTCACGGGCACAATCGATTTCGATGGTGAGATTCCCCGTGACAGCGTGATTGACCTTCCGCCCGACATGATTGGCTGCGGCAACCGGATTGCCGAGGCGAGAGTGGAGAGCACCGGCACCCGAATTGGTGGCGTAATTGTGTGGATCACGGATATCAGGACTGGCAGGGCGTTGCCTCTGGCGCGAAGGTTTGAGATCGCCAATGAAGAGTGCCTGCTGACGCCTCGCGTGCAGGCCGTGGTTGCTCCGTCGACGATCAACTTCGTGAGCGGCGATGCAGCGCTCCACCATAACCGGATCATCAACGTCGGGACTGGGGAGCTCGAGGGCGTAGTGCCTTTCAACGACAATGGCGAAGTGGTTCCGCTCGACCGTCTGCTCGATAAGACGGAAGAGCTGGAGATCACATGCGACCGGCACCCGTGGGCCAAGGCGTGGATCCTTGCGTTCGACCATCCGTATTTCGCGACCACTGACAAGGGTGGAGCTTTTGCGATCGACGACGTTCCGCCCGGTGCCTATCACGTCAAGGCGTGGCACCCGCTGCTCGGAGTAGCGGAGCAAACGCTCAACGTGGTTGCGGGTCAGCCTGCGTCGCTCGCTCTCAGGTTAATAAAAGCCGCCACAGATGGCGCAGATAACCCACAGACGTCACAGACGGGGAAATCCTAGGGGACGCAGAGTTAGTTGGCCTCGTTGTTCTGTTTCATCGGTGCCATGCTGTTCCATCTGTGTCATCTGTGGTTGGCGGTTACGAGAACGAAGCGCCACTTCAACCGATGACGGTCTCTTCTCCCCTGAACTGTCCTCTGTACAGCCGCGAGTAGACACCGTCGGCTGAGAGGAGGTCGCTGTGGCGTCCTTCCTCTACAACGAGCCCTCTATCTATGACGACAACTCTGTCGGCGCGCTGCACAGTGCTCAGGCGGTGGGCAATGATCAGTGTGGACCTGCCCTGAAGCAGAACTTCCATCGCCTGTTCCACCAGCCGCTCACTCTCGCTGTCCAGGCTGGATGTTGCCTCATCGAGAATCACGATCGCGGGATTTTTCAGGAAGACGCGTGCGATTGCGAGTCGTTGCCGCTGCCCACCGGAGAGCTTGACTCCGCGCTCGCCGACGAGCGTGTCAAAACCCTCGACAAGGCGATCGATGAATTCGGTAGCGTGAGCGGCCGTGGCCGCGCGGCGAATTGCGTCTTCTGAGGGCGGGACGCCGTCGTCCATCAGGGCGTACGCGATGTTTTCCCGAACCGTGCCACTGAACAGCGTGGGTTCCTGAGGAACTAACCCGATTGCGCCCCGAAGATCGTCGAGCGCGATGGTCCGCACATCGTGCCCATCCACGAGGATCTGTCCGCTAGTAACATCCCAGAACCGCGGAATCAGCGATGCGACCGTCGTTTTTCCCGCCCCACTCGGCCCCACCAGCGCGACGACTTCACCAGGCGCGATGCGCAGCGAGAGACCTGTTATCACGTTCGGAAGAGAGGGTCCGTACGTGAAGCTCACGTCGCGCAGTTCTACTTCTCCTCTCGCCGGCCTGTTCATTACAACAGGGTGATCCGGATTGGCTACGTCCGAATTTGTTTCGAGTAGATCGAACGTACGTCGCGCGGCGCCAATGGCTTCCTGGTACACGCCGAAGAGCGAGCCGAGCGATCCGACTGCGCCGGCGACGTACATGGCGTAGAGGAGAAAGGAAACCAGCGAGCCGGCGGTGAGTGTCCCGTCGAGAACCAGGCGGCCACCCTGCCATAGAACTGCGACAACTCCGCCGAATGCGCAAAACGTGAGAATGCCGAAGAAGGTGGCGCGTATTCGCGATCGGTCCATTGCAGCCGCGATGACGTGGGCCATGTGCGCGGTGTAGCGCCGCGTTTCCTCACCTTCGCGCGTGAAACTCTGCACTGTCCTGATTTGAGAGAACGCTTCCTCCGCGCTTCCCGTGGCTTCAGCTATTCGATCCTGCACTCCGGTGCTCGCTCGCTTCAGCTGCTTTCCGAAGAAAAGCGCCGCGCCGATCACTATGGGGACGACTGCGAGCGTGGTGAGTGCGAGCCGGGGATGGGTCATCGTCAGCAGCACGATTCCACCGACGAGGAACAGCGACTGCCTGGCGAATTCGGAAAGATTGTAGCTGAGAACAGTCTGAAGCACGGTCGTGTCTGCGGACAGCCGGCTCGTCAGTTCACCCGTTCGCCGCTCGGTAAAAAAACCCGGGGAAAGCCTGATCAGGTGCGCAAAAAGGTCGCGCCTCAGCGCGGCGACAACCCTCTCGGAGGTGATTGTGAGCAGGTAGACCTGAACGAAGTTCAGGATGGCCTGTAGCGCAAAGAGTCCTATCAGACCAAGGGCAATTCTGTCGAGCAGGGTCGAGTCGCGTTCCACGAACGCGGCGTCGAGCAGGTGTTTGACTATCTGCGGAAAGGCCAGTCCTATCCCGACGCTGACGAGGAGGCAGGCGAGCGCGGCAGCGATGCGCCAGCCGTGTGGCCGAACTCGTGGAAGAAGCTGTCCCAGTGGTTCCGGTGATGGCAGGCGCTTCTTCGGTCCGGCGTCGACCATCAGGTTGGAGTCATCAGAGTGTGATCTTCCTGTCTGCGGCCATCGCTACAAACAGGAGCGCAAGATAGAGAAGCGAATACTTGTAGACCTGCCAGGCCGGCCCGGTCCATTCAGTTGCAAGCCACATTCGCACCAC
This sequence comes from Gemmatimonadaceae bacterium, assembly GCA_046593625.1. Taxonomy (GTDB): domain Bacteria; phylum Gemmatimonadota; class Gemmatimonadetes; order Gemmatimonadales; family Gemmatimonadaceae; genus UBA4720. The sequence continues at coordinate 5,769 of JBKJNN010000056.1, forward strand.
TCCCGCCAGGAGAATGAGACCGAGCACCGTGGCGGATACGAAGTAGATGATTCCAAATGCTCCAAAGGCCACTGGCATCACGGTAAGGCCGAGCAGAATGAGCGTGTACCAGAACATCTGACTCATCGTCTCTCGTTCGCCCCACGCCAGAGGTGCCATAGGAATGCCCGCCTTCGAATAGTCCCGCTGCTTCAACAGCGCGAGCGCCCAGAAGTGAGGTGGGGTCCAGTAGAAGATGATGAGGAACAGGTACGCTGCAAGGAGATCTACTCCTCCAGTGACTGCAGCCCAGCCGACGAGCGGCGGGAAAGCGCCTGCCGCTCCGCCAATGACGATGTTCTGGGGTGTGGATCGCTTGAGCCATCGCGTGTATACGAACACGTAGAAATAGAAGCCACCGAGCGCCAGCGCGGCAGAGACAACGTTGACAGTGTACGCGAACAGAAATGTCGCAGCCGTTGCGAGGGCGACACCAAAAGCGAGAACCGAAATCGCGCTCATGCGGCCACTTGGAATGGGGCGCAGCTTCGTACGCGCCATGCGGTCGTCTATGTCTCGGTCCATGTACATGTTGACTGCGTTGGCGCCGCCAGCCATCAGGTATCCGCCGATAAAAACGATCGCAACGAGTGCAAGGCTCGGGCTGCCGGCGACAAACATTGGAGCGATCGTGGTAACGAGCAGCAGCGAGATGATGCGCGGCTTGGTGAGCATCACCAGATCCTCAAGCAGCGTCGGAGTCGGCCCGGCGGGTGTCACCTGGCCGGCTGTCATGCCGCCTGCCTCAATGCAGAATCAGCTGGTGCCGAATGGGACGCGCGTGAAGCGAGAATCGCCATGATCACCACAGCCAGCCAGACGAGAGTGCCGAACGCCTGATGCAGCGACCTGAATGCGGGAGGGAAATGCATCTCGATCATCGCTGCGGCAACGAGCACCTGCACGAGAGCAGCGGCGAACGTGAGCCACGCCGCTCGCCGGATTGCTCCGGGCTCCCTGCGTTTTCTCGCAGAGATCGCCATCCCCAGAAGATGGCCAAAGAGAAGAAACGCCAGAACTCTATGCGTGATGTGCACACCGAGTGACATTCCGTAAAAGTTGACGGTGCGGCAGAGTGGGAATCCGCCGCACGATGCAGCGGCATCGGGGAGATTTGCCGTGAGTGCGCCGAAGACCAGGGTCAGGATCGCGAGGACAATGGCCACTCGCGCAGCGCGGAAAGTCTTAGGTGTGGCACCTGTCAGGTCGGCGGACGCAAAGAGGCCACCCGCCCGGGACAGAGCGACGGCGAGCGTCGCGAGCAGGGACATTGCAATCGTGAGATGCGCCGCGATGATAATCGGATTGAGCGCCATCTTCACGGTGACGGCACCGAGAAGCGCAGCGGTGACTACGAGAATTGCAGCCAGTGTAGCGGGGCCGAGCACGCCGTTCTTTCCGCTGACACCGGGAGTTGAGCGGCGGAGCAGGGCAGTCACGAAGAGTGCGAGTATGACGAGCGAGAGCGCCAGCGCCAGGTAGCGATGCGAAATCTCGATAATGAGGTCCATGCGGTCATGCGGAGGAAACCACTCTCCGGCACACTTTGGCCAGTGGTCGCCGCATCCCATGCCAGAGCCGGTGATGCGGACGATGGCCCCGAAGACTATCTGGGCATAGGCCAGGATGATTGCGACGAACGCCAGTCGCTTCAACGTCTGCATTTTCGGGATGTCAGTGATGGACGGCTCGCCAGGTGGTTGCCAGAATGAACGCGAGGGCAATTGCCGGAATTACGGCCCACAGCATTTCAGTTCCGCGGGGTGAATGCGGAATTGGCGCGCTCTGGTCTGCCCCTGAGTGCGGGCTGAACGCCGCACGCAGAATTGCAAGTTCCGCAACGACGCAGAGTGCAGCGGCGACCCAGAAAATTGGCTCGGCGAGTGAATGCATTGTGGCGTAAGATACTCGCGCTGATAAGTGCTTTGCAGTACCGTTGGCTCATGGCACACAAACCTATGGGAGTTGTACTTCCTGATGGCTCGCGCCCGAACGAGACTCGGGACGCGGAAGGCAACGGCGGCGAGCTCCAGCGCCGCATCGGACTCTGGACAGCGATCGCAATCCTGGTTGGCAGCACGATCGGCTCCGGAATATTTCGTTCACCGGCGGGAATTGCGGACAAGGTACCAGGCCCCGTTCCCCTTCTGATCGTCTGGGTACTCGGCGGCGTGTTCGTGCTTTGCGGGGCGCTGACGCTCGCGGAAGTATCGGGCGCGTATCCGAAGACGGGTGGCGTTTACGTCTTCATTCGGGAAGCGTGGGGCAGGTTGCCTGCGTTCCTTTTCGGCTGGGCGGAGCTGGTGATGATCCGCGCCGCAGCACTCGGAGCGATTTCCACGACATTCGCGGAGTATTTCATCCGCGTGACCGGCAACGATCCCTCGGCGGCGCCGTATTCGACCTACACGCATTGGGTGGCTGCCGTTGCGATTTTCATTGCCGGTTCCATCAACTATGTGGGAGTCCGGCGAGCTGGTGCGATGGTGAATTTCGCCACGACAGCGAAGGTGCTGGGTCTTCTTACGATTATCGTGGCCGCGTTTGTCATTGGCCTTCCCGAGACCGGGGGACATTACACCCCCGCTATTCCGCCCGGCAGTTTTTCTTTCTCGGCGATAGGTCTGGCGCTGGTTTCGGTTCTCTGGGTCTATGACGGGTGGGCCGATGTGAGCTTTATCGCGGGTGAGGTAAAGGATCCCGAAAGGAATCTGCCACGGGTTCTGATCATCGGCACGGTGAGCATCATCGTGATTTACCTCCTGGCCAACCTCGCCTACATGGCTGTGCTTCCGGTGGAGGAGATTCGCACTTCGCGGCTCGTGGCCGCCGACGTGGCAGATCGGCTCGTGGGCCCGCCGGGTGTTGCGTTTGTTTCCGCAGTAGTGATGATCTCTACGTTCGGCACGCTGAGCGCCGTGATGATCACGGGGCCGCGAATTCTGTTTGCGACTGCGGCCGATGGAATGTTGTTCAAGCCGCTGGCGAGGGTGCATCCGAAGTATGGAACGCCATACGTATCGATAGCCACTGTGACAGCGGTCGGGGTGATTTTCGTCCTGCTAGGTACGTTCGAGCAGCTCGCCGATGCGTTCGTGACCGCGATTGTGCCGTTCTACGCGATGGCCGTGGCGTCCATCTATGTGCTCAGGAAGCGCGCCGGATACGCCCCCTCCTTCAGGGTGCCGCTTTACCCGCTGGTTCCGGCTCTTTTCGTTCTTTCGACCATGGCGCTGTTGATCAATGCGATAGTGGACGAATCGAGCCGCTGGGCGACGCTTGGGGTCATTGGGGGAATACTTGTCGGAATTCCTGTCTACTATATGACTGTAGGCCGGAAGAAGTCGTAGAAAAAGTCGCTGAATTGTTGCTTGCTGGCGCCAGATTCCGAACGTAGCTTTGCTCGTCCAATCCTCCTTACAAAGGTCCACATCATGATCACAAGAAGTCTGACTCGTTTCGTCACGGCTCTCTGTCTGGTTCTGACGGCCGTTGTGACCACCGATGCTTACGCCCAGGGAATCACGACGGGCGGAGTTACAGGTATCGTCACAGACGCCGCAGGCAACCCGCTGGAAGACGTGCAAATCGCGATCACCAACCGGAATACCGGTTTCACTTCCCGCACCACCAGCCGGGCCGGTGGCCGCTACAACCTCCAGTCACTGGAAGTTGGCGGACCATACGTCCTGGAAGCGCGTCGCATTGGGTTTGCCCCCAACACGCGCACCAACATTTTCGTCCAGCTGAGCCAGTCCAACAGGATTGATCTGCAGCTCAGCCCGCAGGCCACTCAGTTGTCCGAGCTCGAGATTCGCGCCGCTACGGGTGAGATCATCGCGCCGACCAACACAGGAACCAAGACGACAGTCTCGCAGCAGGCGCTGGAGCGTTCGGCGACGACGACGAGAAATCTCGTAGACTTCACGAGAGCTGCTCCGCAGGTTTCGAGCTCCGGCCCGGGCTTCTCCGGTGGCGGCATGTCGAACCGGATGAACAACGTGCAGATCGATGGCTCCACCGAGCGCGACGTGTTCGGACTTGGGTCGACGGGACAGCCGGGCGGCCAGATCAGCGCCAAGGCAATCTCGATCGATGCCATCAAGGAGTACCAGATTCTCCTTGCACCGTATGACGTGCGCCAGGGTAACTTCGGCGGTCTGCTCCTCAATGCAGTGACGAAGAGTGGAACAAACACTTTCCATGGATCTGCCTTCCAGTATTTCCGGAATCAGGACTATGGCCGCGATGTGCCCGTCCTCCGCTCAACAGAATTCAGCCGTCGTCAGACTGGCTTTTCGCTCGGCGGACCGATCATCAAGGACAAGCTGCACTTTTTTACGGCGAATGAATGGACGAGAGAGTCCACGCCCGTGAGCGGCCCTTATCTGGGCCAGCCGAGCACGGCTGCAACAGCGTTCCCGTTCAGCCAGGCAGAGGTAACGCGTTTCGAGAATGCGTATCAGGCGAAGGTCGGTACGAGCCCGGGCACGGTTGGTATTCTCAATTCGCCGACTCCGATGAACAACATCTTTGGCCGGCTTGACTATCAGTTCAACCCGTCGAACCGTCTAGTGGCCCGCTTCAACTACACGGATGCGACGAACAACAACCGCCGTCAGAACGGTCGCTCAGCGACGTCGGCAGTCTTCTCCTCGAACTTCCACGCCATCAACAGCATCAAAAAGGCGCCGGTAGTCCAGCTCTTTTCCAATTTCAAGAATGGAATGAGTAACGAGGCCTTTGCGGGCTTCACGATTGTCCGCGACCGCCGTACCTCCCTCGAAAGCGGTCCGCAGATCCAGGTCAGCGTGCCCGGTACGAGCAACCGCTTTCTTGCCGGTACGGACCAGTTCTCGCAGGGCAATGAACTCGACGCGGATACTTACGAGTTCACGGACAACTTCACGATTCCGCGTGGCAGCCACAGCTTCGTCATTGGAACCCGCAATGAGTACGTGAAGATTCGCAACCTGTTCTCGCAGAGCAGCTTCGGTGTCTGGACGTTTGCCGACATCACCGCATTCGAGGCGGGAACCGCTAACGGCTTCCGCCGCGGAATCGTCCTCGGCAGCGATCCGAACGTGTACTTTGATGCCCTCCAGTCGGCCGTCTATGCTCAGGATACATGGACAGCATCGCCAAAGCTGACGATGACGTTTGGAGTACGGGGTGATATCAGTAATTTCCTCACCGACAACTCATACGCGCCGGCAATCGACACCGCGTACGGCAAGCACGAGACCCCGACGGGCGCATTCCAGTTCTCACCGCGTCTCGGATTCAACTACGATGTCACCGGCAACCAGATTAACCAGCTCCGCGGTGGAATCGGCCTGTTCGTGGGAACTCCGCCATACGTCTGGCTGGAGAATGCATATGCTCAGAACGGCAAGATCATCACGTTCCTTCAGTGCGGTTCCGGTTTCGGAAACGCCGCAAATCCGGCGCCTGTCTTCAACAAGGACCCGACGGTTTACAATACCTGCGCCAATGGCCAGGGTGCCAAGCCGGTCGGTGACGTCAGCTTCCTGGACAAGAGCCTGAAGTTCCCGCAGCCGATGAGAGCAAACCTGGCATACGATCGGGTGCTTCCATTCAACCTCGTCGGCAGCCTGGAAGGGCTGTATTCGAAGACGCTCAACCAGCTGTTCTTTGTAAACCGCAACCTCACCACACCGAGAGCTACCGACAAGTTCGGCCGAGTGTTGTATGGCGTCGTGGGGACTACAGGAACCGCAATTACGGATCGTCCGCCGCTAGTTGTCGCGAACGGCGGTACGTCCAGGTTCAGCACCGCAATCGATATCGAGAACCAGAACAAGGACTACGCTTACAACCTCACGGCCCAGCTCAGAAAGCGTTATTCCAACGGCTGGGAAGCGCTCGTTGCCTACAACTACGGCCATGCCTACGATGTGCAGAGCTTCACGTCGAGCACGCACATTTCCAACTGGTCGTTCGGTCGTACGGTCTCCGGTCGCCAGGACGATCCACAGGTTACGACGTCGCTCTTCGATCAGCCGCACAAGATCAGCGCCTTCGCAACCAAGACATTCGGCTGGGGTCGTTTCATCAACAGCAGTTGGGCTGATGGTCTCGCGGCTGACTTGACGGTCAGTTACGCGGGTGTCTCCAACTCTGCGCATGACTACGTCTACGCAGGTTCAAGCGGTCGTGGTGACATGAATGGCGACGGAATCGTCGGCAATGACTTGATCTACGTTCCGAACAACGTGAACGACATCAATGAGATCCGCTTCCAGAACGTCACGGTTTCTGGCGAGGTGCTCACTGCTGCGGATCAGGCAGCGGCGTTCGAGAAGTTGATTCAGGCGTCACCGTGTCTCGCCAGTTCGAGAGGCCGGATTCTGGAGCGGAATACCTGCCGCCTCCCGTTCACGAACAACTTCGATGTCAGCGTCAGGCAGAATATTCCCCTGATGTCAGCCGCGCAGCGCGTAGCTGTTCAGCTCGACATCTTCAACTTTGGAAACCTGCTGAACAAGGACTGGGGCCAGCAGAAGGTCAGCCCTTACAGCAGCTTCAACAACATTCCGCTCCTGACACACACGGCCAGCTCATCGGTCGATCCGTCAGCGGCAGTTCCGACGGTAACGTTTAACTACCGCACGCTCGATCCGAACAAGACTGGCAACATAGATCCGTATCGCGTCGGCAACTTCGTTTCGAACTACTGGAGAATGCAGCTCTCGGCCCGCGTTAGCTTCTAACTTCGCGCGGCAGGGCTTAGTTTGCGGGCACGGGCGAAAGTCCGTGCCCGCTTTTTCTTTGATAACGACTGAATCATGAATCGTTTCTTCATGGCGGCAGTCGCCGCCACCCTCCTCGCGACGCCATGCCTCGCGAGCGCCCAGGACACCGAGCCGGCGCCCGTTGATTCCGCTCGCGTGCGACTGGCGCCGGTTACGGTAACCGCCACGAGAACAGCGACTCCGATCTTCTCTGTTCCCCTCGCGGTTTCCGTGATCAGCGCAAAGGATCTCGAGAACAAACGCGGGTACTCCCTGGACGAGGCGGTTTCATCAATCCCTGGCGTCTTTGCCCAATCGCGCTACGGCACGAGCGACATCCGCCTGAGCATACGCGGATTTGGCGCGCGTGGCGCGGGCGACCGCTCCAACGCGGGAACTTCCCGCGGAATACGGGTCCTGGTAGATGGCATACCAGAGACTGAACCGGACGGGCGAACCTCATTTGACCTCGTCGATCTTGCCGCCGCAAGCGGAATCGAAGTAGTTCGGTCAAATGCTTCCGCGCTCTGGGGGAACGCTGGGGGTGGTGTGATCGCAATCAGCACGGTCCCGGATTTCCATCGCCCGTTTGCCAGCTTCAGGCAAACTGCGGGAAGCTTTGGCTATCTCCGCACCGCGGTGAATGCAGGCACGCTCCTCGGCCCCGCAGCTCTCGCGTTCACATTCACCAATACAATGCAGGAAGGATATCGCGCGCACTCGGACAGCAGGAGAGTCCTCGCAAACGCGTCATTCACCTCGAAGCTCGGCGATGCAACAGAGGTCGGCATTTTCGTTGCCGCAGCCAACGACCTCTTCCACATTCCGGGCCCACTCACGATGGAGCAGGCACTGAGCGATCCGCGGAGTGCCAATGCCACCTACGCCGCACGCGATGAACGCCGGTACAACCGGCTTGGCCGCGTCGGCGTGTCACTGAGCCATGACCTGGACGAAACCAGCGCCATCTCTGGAATGCTGTTCGTTAACCCCAAGGTGCTTCAGCGCTCCGAACGCGGCACGTTCCGCGATTTCAACCGCTATCACCTCGGCGGCAATCTCGTCTATCGCAACAGCTACACGATCCAGCCGGGACTGGAAGCTACGACAGTGGCGGGCGCGGATGGCGCGCTCCAGGACGGAACCATTCTGTTCTACTCGCTGACAAACACAGGCACGCGCGGTTCAGAGCTCCGGGCCAACAAGGGGGAAGGTGCAAGCAACGCCGGAGTGTTCGTTCAGGAGCAGCTCCTGTTCAGCGACAGGATCGGACTGGACCTGGGCGCGCGGTGGGACAATATCCGCTACGACTATCGCGACTTCATGGCCCCCTCACTCAATGATGCAAAGGATTTCTCCCGCGTTTCCCCGCGCATAGGAATCAATTATCGCGTGGCCCCGACACACAGTTTCTACGCCAGTCTCGGTGGCGGAATCGAGGCGCCAGCGGGGAATGAAACAGATCCTGCTTCCACATTTGGGCAGGATACTGTCACCGCGCTCAATCCGCTCCTCAAGCCGATTCATTCGACCACGTATGAGATCGGTACCAAGCACCTCATCCCGCTTTCGGGCGGCATTCTCTCGGCATTGTCGTATCAGGTTGCACTCTACGACACCCGCGTGACAAACGAGATCGTGCCGTATCGCGGCGGCAGGTTCTACTTCACGGCGGGGCGTGCAGATCGTCGTGGCGCAGAATTCGGTGCCACCGTACTGGGCGCCGGCGATCTCGAGGTGGCCGGCAGCCTCACTCTCTCCCGCAACAGGTACCTGGAGTATACCGTGGATTCGGTTCACTACGGCCGGCCGGGCAAGTTTGCCGACTATGAAGGAAACGACATCGCCGGAATTCCATCGGCCTACTACAACATCAGCGCGGCACGTGGTCTCGGCCCCGCTGTGCCGCTGCGTCTCCAGGTGAGCATGCGCGGAGTGGGCGAATACTTCGTTGACGATGCCAACTCTGTGCGAGTGCCGTCATACAGAGCCTTCTCGGCAACGCTCTCCACGTCGCGGGGCTTGGCCGTTGGCGGTTTGTCGCTAAGCGCATTCGCCAGCGTGGAGAATATTGCGGACACGCGCTACATCGGGTCGGCTTTCGTGAACCCCGACGTGGTCAATGGACTGCCTGTTGCTTTTGAGCCGGGCTCGGCCCGCTCGTACATAGTCTCTGTTTCTATCGGACCCCGATAGAAACAGAGACCGGCGGCCCTAGAAAATCGAGAGGTTGATGTAACGCTTCGGGTTCTTCTTCACGTCGGCCATGAGAGAATCCATTCGCTGTATGAGCGCCCGCACATCGTTGTACGCCCCCGGATCGCTGAGCGCGAGACCAACGGTTCCTGATCCCGAATTGACCTTGGATACGATCGAGTCGAGTTTGGCGCTCGTCTGCTTGAAATCCGCCGAAAGTACCGCGAGGTTCGCGCTCGCTTCGCGGAAGTTTTTCAGGGTCGAATCGATTTTTGCGGAATCCACTCCGGATGTCGCCCGTCGCAGCGACGCCTGAGTCAACGTAAGCTGACGGTTCTGCTCGGCAGCGATTCCACTGAACTGGCTGACGAGCTTGTTCATGTTCGTCACCAGGGCATTCGACGATGCCAGACTCTTGCGGAGGTCAGCAACGCCTCCCGCTGCAACAAGTTCCTTCTCGAGTGAAGTCGTGATGGCGTTCACCGATGTGGCAATGGAGTCTGCCTTTCCTGTAAGCTGAGCGATTCCAGGCCCGGATGGTCCAACGGGGACCGTGTCGTTCTCTGGAATCGAGCGCGAGTTAGGTGACTTGGGAGTCAGAGCGATAGCCATGTCGCCGAAGATTCCGTTCGCCACAACCGTCGCCACGGTTCCCTGCGGAACCTTGTATTGCTTGCCCACCCGAAACGTTGTGAGCACGGTGCCGTCCTGGCGGAGTTCCACTTCGTCCACGTACCCGACATTTACGCCGGCGAGCAGAACCGGCTGCCCCTGCTTGAGGCCGGAAGACCAGGGAAATTTCGCGTAGAGCGCGTAGCCCTTCGAGAGTCCCCCTCGCGCGAGCCAGAGGGAGCCGACGATTGCAACGATGATTGCAACCGCCATGAGGAGTCCAACGAGTACGTCGTCGCGTTTCTTCATGCTTGTAGGTAGGGTGCGAGCAGGAGTGCGGTGAGCGCGTCCAGAACGAGGATCGCGACAGATGTAATCACCACGGCCTGGGCGGTGCTGCGTCCCACTCCTTCGGCGCCCGCCGTGGTGTTGTAACCTTCATAGGAGCAGAAGAAGGCAATTGCTCCGCCGAAGATGGTAGCCTTGATGATACTGTAAACTATCTGGAACGGCGCAAACGCAAGGCGCAGTCCCTCCGAGAACGCTGCGCTGGTTACATCCGTAGCAAGCACCGCGGTCGCGAACGCAGTCCCGACACCGATCGCGTTCGCGAGAATCGTCAGCATGGGCAGCATGATGAGCGCGGCAATGATTCGCGGCACCACCAGATACGCTATTGGATCGTAGGCGAGAGTCTCCAGCGCATCGATCTGCTCTGTAACGCGCATCGTTCCGATCTCCGCCGTGATTCGCGCCCCCACTCTGCCGGTGAGTACCAGGCCGGTAAGCAGCGGTCCCAGCTCGAGGATGATCGACTGCCTCGAGATGAGACCAACAACCGAGAGCTGTACCCCACCAAATAGCTGGTACCGCGTCTGGAAGGCAGTCACCGCTCCGATGAAGGCCGCAACAATCGCAGCGAGCGGCAGGGAATCCACACCGATATTTCGCATCTGGCGAATTGTCTCGCCTGCGTAGGTGCGCGGATCTGCCAGACCCCTGATAATGTCACGGAGGAAGTACCCTCGCTCGCCAACGCGCGCGAACATTCCCTGCACAGCACGGATCACGTTCGCACCCGGGCAAACAGGAATGCGCCAAGTACACCGAAAACAATGCTCGGTATCCAGGCGGCGATCTCCGGGGGAATCAGCCCGTTACCGCCCATTCCCTTTGTGAGCTGCACCAGAAAGATGAAAACCACCGTGGTGCCGAGTGCGACGCCCACTCCGTAGGCCGCCCCACCACGCTGGGTGCTGGTGGCAAGCGCCGCCGCGAACAGAAGAATGATCACGCTCGTGATCGGTATCACGATCTTGAGCATCCGCTCCACTTTCAGGACATTCACGTCCGCGCCCGAGCGCTCCATCGTACTGATGAACCGACCCAGTTCCCCGAAGTTCATGTCCTGTGGTGCCTTTGGAGTCAGCATCAGGTCCTGGGGATGTTCCGTGAAGCGGTTGTCATAGGCAGAGTCGAAGGCCACGGTCATGTTATTCAGCGAATCCAGCAGGATGTGCATCGTTCCCTTATCAATTTTCCAGCCAAGTCGCGGCCGGAACTCCGAAGTCGGGGCCGTAAGGATGTACGACGGATAAGAAGGTCCCTTACCCTTCCGCTCGATTGTCAGGCCCTCAATCGAGTTTCGCGCCACAAACAACGTCTGCACCTTGTAAACGCGTCCAGCATCGGCCGCGTATGCAAAGTTGTATCTCTGGCTGGCATTGCTTACGGTCTGCCTGTCGAGCAGCTGCAGTCTTTTCTTGGTCGCCAGCGGGGCATACTCACCAAGCGTGAGCCCCAGCAGAGCAGCGATCACCGCCCCGAGAAAAATTGGCGCGATGAACCTGTAGAAGCTAACACCCGAGGCCTTCGCGGCGGTTATCTCGGAGTGGCGGGTGAAAGACCCGATGGAAAAAACAGTGGCGAAAAGCACTGCCGCCGGGAGTATCAGGAACACCGAATCCGGAAGGCCGTACACGTAGCTCATCGCGATATCCAGCACCGGAAGCTGCTTGGCGAGGTACTTGTCCAGATTGTCCGTCGCGTCAAAGAGAATCAGCAGCAGCGGAAACCCCAGCGACGTGGACAGGAAAATCTTGAACCATTCTGTAAAAACGTACCGGTCAAGCGGCCGCGAGAGACTCACCGGGCACTCCGGGGAAATGATCGTCCGGATCCCGGGGCGCCGCGTATCTTTCGCACGCGCGCCCTGAGCGAATCCCACCACTCTGACAGGTCCCCACCGCCGCGCGACGAGCCGCTCTCGGCGCCCATCCGGGCTAGCAGCACGAGCGCGATCAGGCCAAAGACCACGTTTGCAATCCACATCGAAACAACGGGAGGAACAATCCCTCTCCGAGCGAGCGATTCACCCGCTATCAGCCCCACATAGTACAGACCGAAGACAACGAGGCTGACTCCTATGGTGAGCCCCACGCCCGCTCTCGGAAACCGGAGCGCGATAGGAGCGCCGAGAAGCACAAAAATGAAGCACGCCGCAGCGAGAGCGAACTTTTTCTGGATCTCCACCTCATATCTGTTGATGCTCCTGAACGTGTCGATTACCCGGAGTCGCGCAGCTTCGACCTGGCCTGGTATTACCTCGTTGGGAACGGCCTGAAGCGGAGTGAGCGGTTCGCCCCGCGCATTCACTGAGGGTGGAGCGCTCAGCCCCTGAGATTCAGCAAGCCCCGTGGCGGGCGCGAGCCGTCCCGAATTGGCCGGCAGAGTTGCTCCGTCCTGCTTGCCCTGAACGACTGCGGTTGCAGCGGTATCCTGGCGTTGGCCGGCTGACCGCGACTCCGCTTCGATGCTCGCTCGCACGGAATCAGTTCGCGCCTTCACCGAGTCCTGCTGCGCAACAACTCCCTGTGCAGAAAGCTCCTTGATGCCTGTGAGCTTCAGCATGTCGCAATAAAGACGACCGATGCCAACGCTGAACGGATCGGATGTCCTGGTATTGAGGACCTCCTTGCTCAGCGCGATCTTCCGCTCCTTCGCCAGCGCGACCTTTTCCTTCAACTCCAGCCGCGCCTCAGCGAACTGACGGCGCGCAATCATCTCGTTGCGGTGCATTTCACAGACCGACATCTCCCTCTCGCCCTTGAAGGTGTCGTTCTGGGTCTTCTGGAATTCATTTCCGACCCCGCGCACACGTATCAACTGGGTGCGGAAGTACAGACGCTGAAGCTGCTCGGGAAGCTGGATCGGAACATCCAGTACCGTTCCACTGTATAGCGTGAGCATCAGATCTGCCTGGTCCGGGGACATAACCATGTTTCCGGAATCGGCGTAGATGGTACGGCGGCGCGTATAGTCGCCCACATCGTAGATAGTGATGTCGCGCATGACGTTCGTCGTCTGCGAAAGTCGGCCTGCCCTTAGATACAATTTCCCCGGGCTGACCTCGTTGATTACCTGCTCACGCAAACCGAATGTCGGTTTCTTTTGCGCGATATCGCTCTGGAGTGTGCGGAGCTTATGGTTGGAGCGAGGGAGAATCTGGTCATTGAAGCCAACCATGAACACCGTAACCCCGGCTGCCGCCCACATCACGGGCGTGAGAAGATTCCTGAGGCTCACCCCGCTCGCCTTCATGGCGGTGATCTCGTTTTCCGAAGCGAGCCGGCTGAATGCGTAAAGCGTGGAAACCAGCACGGCCATCGGGAGCGAAAGCGCCACCGTCAGAGGAATGGACAGCGCGAGAAACTCGGCGATGACACTCCACGGCAACCCCTTTCCAACCAGCTCTCCGAATCGCTTTGCTATGTATTGCAGCAGGAGCAGCGAGGTCAGCGCAGTCATCGCAAACAACAGCGGTCCCAGGTGCTCCTTAAGGACGTATTTGTGGAGTATCTTCACGGTGTGAAATATACGGGAGGCCGATTCACCCGTGGCCCTGCGGCCTCAGCGCGCAGTCCATGGTCAAGTCTCGTACACCTGCGGGCGGCAATGGGCTCGCTCATCGCCCTGGCGTGCATCGCGCCGGGAGCCGCCGCACAGGTGATCCCCAGGGACACCATCCCGGTAGTGCGAGACTCGGCAGGCCGCGACACAACTGCGTCCCTTCCCCGGATCCGGATTCGCATCGATCGCGATACGATTGCCCTCCGCCTGCCAACCGTACTCTCGACTGCCGAACGGGACAGCTACCGGCGGGCCGTCGAGCAGATCGAGGCGGCCAGAGCCACGGCGTTTCAACAGAACATGCGCTCCATCATCCAGGCGGTCTGGGGCCAGGTGGCAGCATCGTCGTTCGCCACAGCTCAGAAGCCACCCGCATTTGCCAACGAACCCGACGACAAATCAGACCGCACGGTTGCCGCGCGCGCCAGTGACATCCTCTCAGAGCATTCGGACATCTCGCTTCAGCTCAATGCGCGGATGGAGCTGCGCGCGGAGCGCAACCTCAACGAACGCTGCGCAGTCAGCGGCTTTGCCCAGCCCGTGTTCGACTGCCAGAGCCGCTTTCTTCCCATAACAGATTTTCAGTTCAATGCGCGCTCGGGAGGCGTGATCGCCGAGCGTGTTCACGTGGACGTTGACTACGACACGCAGCGCGAATTCGACGGGTCGAACAACATCTCGATCAACTATGAGGGGAAGAACAACGAATTCCTTCAGCGGCTGGAGCTGGGCAACGTGACCTTCCAGCCGCCGGTTTCCCGGTTCATCACGGCTGGAATTCCAAGTGGCAACTACGGACTCCAGGCCATTACCCGAATCGGCCCGGCGAGAGTGCGGGGAATTATCGCCCAGCAGAAGGGCAACATTGTAAACGACAGAACGTTCACCGTCGGAGATCGCACCCTTTCCGCAGTTGACCGGCGAATCGAAGATCATCAGTTCGAGCCGCGGCGTTTTTTCTTTACGGTCCCACCCCGACTGTTCAAGGCGTCGTACCCTAACATCGATATCCTGGACAGCCGCGCAATGGAGCAGCTTGCGAGGTCTCTTCCAGACACCTTGCGCCCGACCCGCATTTTTCTTTACCGGCTGCTGATTGGCGGACAGCCGAGCAATCCGAGCGGCCCGCAGTTTCGCCTCCTCGGCGATCCGCGTTCCCGGCGTGGGCCGGTGTACGAACGACTGAGGGAAGGAGTAGACTACTATGTAGATCCGTCCCAGCTCTGGATTGCACTGGTCCGCCCACTGGCACTGAACAACGAACGGCTGGTCGTGGCCTATCGCGTGCAGATCAATGGACGGGATACTGTTCACGTCACAACAGGCGGCACTCCGGATATCGAGTACCGGTCACAATCGGAGCAGTTCGCAAACCTGTTGTGGGACCCGCAGGTTACGCCGCAGGACCCCGCTTTTGAACGCGAAATCCGCAGCGTCTATCGAATTGGCGGGCCGGAAGTTCAGCGGCCAAGCGTCGTCGTAAAAGTCGTGACCGGCACGAGCGAGGATCAGGAGAAAGCGGTCGAGTTTCAGGGACAGACGGCCGCTACCTACCTTCAGATGTTCGGATTGGCTCAGCGTACCAACTCGTCCACTTTCGACATCGAGAACCGCCTCTGGCCAAGGCCGTCCGACCCAAACTTCGAACTCAGCCTTGGAGCTTCGGCAGCGAAAGTAATTCGCGATCAGTTTCTCGTATTCCCGTCGCTCCGGCCGTTTGCGAAGAACGGGCTCGCACGCGGAGGCAATCCGTCCAATGACACGATCTACACCACACCATCGGAATACCTGAAATCTGCGCAGCGGCCGCAGTCAGTGTATCACATCAGAATCCGCTATCAGGCAGAAGGCAGTGGTGAAGCGGGAGCGCTGATGCTCGGAGCGGTACAGGTCAGGCCTAACTCGGAAAGACTGTCCGTGGACGGAATACCGCTGCTGCGCGGTACCGATTATACCGTGGACTACGACCTGGGGCGCGTGACCTTCAGCCGGCCCGATACTCTCTTTGCCCGTCCGCGCCAGGTTGTCGCGCAGTTCGAGGAAAATCCGGTATTCGCAGAGACTCCCACATCCATCTTCGGCGCTACCGCCGAGTTTCCGCTTGCAAACGGAAGCGTGAACTTTACGGCGATCTCACAAAGTCAGACGAGCACGTTCAACAGGCCGCCGCTCGGCTTTGAACCAGCAGCGTCGCTTATGGCGGGAGTCACGGCACAATTCAGTTTTGACGCATCGCCGTTGACCGCGCTTGTCTCTCGTCTGCCTTATGGAGAGACCACCGCACCCTCCCGGATCAATGTTGCCGGCGAGTTTGCCGCGAGCAGGCCCAAGCCGAATGCCGCGGGCCAGGCGTACGTCGAATCGTTCGAGGGTGAGGGAGGAATCTCGGTTTCGCTCGAGGAAGCCAACTGGTATTACTCGAGCCAGCCGGCACAGGGAAGACAACTGCCTGCGCGGCTGGGCGGTGGCGTGCTCGACCTCGATCGCGCGGCGACGATGGCCTGGCAAAGCGACGGGCTCGACGCGCGGGGTGCGGCCGTGCGCCCGCGCATCGAGGACATCGATCCGCTCACCAACATCATCGGCACCGGCATCTCGGCTCCGGAGCCGTTGCTATGGATGACATTGTATCCACTTTCGATTGGCGGCCTCCGCACGCAGGGAGGATTTCAGTGGACGGTGGCCAATACTACGACAGGCAGAAGGTGGCGGTCGATTCGCACTCCACTCGGCGCCAGCGGGTCTGACCTTTCGCGCATCGAGAGCATTGAATTCTGGGCGCAGATTCCTGTCTCTGCCGCTCGTCGCGCGCGAAACCCCACGCTGGTGATGGATTTTGGGGATGTGTCAGAAAACTCTGTCGCGTTCTCTCCGGATACGCTTCGGATTGGCAGGGTTCCGGGTAATCCGGCGGAAAGAGATTCGGCTTACGCTGGGCGGAAGCTGGAGGGCTTCGACCGCCTGGACAGTGAGCGGGACGCGTTCTCGCGCGCCTTCAATGTCGGCGTCAATGATACCGGATTACCTGGCGATGTCGCGGGTGCGATCAAGGTCGTAACTGATACCGTTGCTGGCCGCGCGCCACTCGTTGAAGCGTTCGGAAATTTTCGCATCTGTCGCGGCGGTTACTCGCTGGTGCGTCTGCTCGGAGATGCCGCCACCAACTGTACGGTCACCAACAACCGGCTCGACGAGGAGGACATAGACGGTGACAATGTCCTCAACCTCACGAGCGCGGAGCGCGAAGGTGAAGGATTGCGGCGCTATATGGTGAATCTGGCCGACAGTTCCGGTTACACTCGAGTAGGCAAGTGCTCGTCGAGCCCGCGCGTCGTAGTCGGCCCGCCGCCTGAGGAAAAATGCTGGGTGCTCTTCCGAATCCCCTTTCGAAGCCCCGACGACTCACTCGGCAGGCCACTGCTCAGAAGAATGCGCGCGCTTCGCGTCACGATGATCTCGGGCGGCGCGCTCGGTGACAACGAATTCACCCAGGTGCCGATAGCGCGTCTGCGGCTCACCGGCGCTCCGTGGCTCAAGCGCTCGGAAGGCGGCCTGCGCGGAATTGGCGGTGAAGGTGCGGGGTCGGGATTCGTGAATGCCGGAGTGATTGGTACGCAGGACAGAAATCTCGCGAGCGGCATCAGCTACGAGTCGCCCCCCGGAGTGGTAGATGAGCCCGACACGAAGCGCAGCCAGTACCAGACAAACCGCATTCAGATCAATGAGCGGTCGCTGCGCCTGACGGC
Source organism: Gemmatimonadaceae bacterium (assembly GCA_046593625.1). Lineage (GTDB taxonomy): Bacteria > Gemmatimonadota > Gemmatimonadetes > Gemmatimonadales > Gemmatimonadaceae > UBA4720. The sequence goes on from JBKJNN010000056.1 coordinate 23,026, forward strand.
CGGAGACCTGAGTCAGTTCGACCGCGCCGAGGCGTATTACAGATTTCCTGAAGGCGAGAAGAACTTCATGGCCTACAAGGAACTTCGTCTCTGGGCGCGGGGAATCCGGAAC
>JBKJNN010000125.1:0-41460 GCA_046593625.1 Gemmatimonadaceae bacterium
ACGCCGGTGTCGCTCACCTTTCTTGGTGGGCTGTTTGAAGAGGCGAAACTGCTTGCGGTTGCCTCAGCTTATCAGAAAGCGACTGGCTTTCACAACGTTCACCCGGCGATTCCCACCTCCCCGGTGAAATGACTTGTGCGAATTGAGCCGATAACGCTGGAGGGGACTAGCATCTTTCTACAGCCGATGGTGGCGGCTCACCTCGACGGTCTTGCAGCGGCAGGAGCTTTCGACGAGCTCTGGAAGTGGACCCAGGCGCTGGCGAACACCCGCGAGTCAATGCAGCAGTACGTGGATGCGGCACTGGCCGATGCGGCTGCCGGGAAGGCTCTCCCCTTTGTCACGATCGACAGGCAATCCGGCAGGATCATTGGAAGCACCAGGTTTGCAAATATCGACGCGGCCAACCGACGGGTTGAAATCGGGTGGACCTGGCTCACTCCCGCGTTCCAGCGGACGCGCGCCAACACTGAAGCAAAGCATCTCATGCTGGCGCACGCGTTTGATGTATGGAAATGCGTGCGCGTCGAACTCAAGACAGATGTGCTGAACGAAAAATCGAGAGCGGCCATGCTGAGGATTGGAGCGCGTGAAGAGGGAGTTCTGCGAAAGCATGTGATCGCATATGGAGGCCGATTCCGTGACACCGTCTACTACAGCATCCTCGACAATGAATGGCCGGCGGTGGATGCCGGTTTGCAGCGCCTCCTGTCCGGTTGAGAATCCTCTAGGAAGCTGACGCGCCGGGCATTAAAGTAGTTGCCCGCGCTGGCAGATTTATTCCATTTGGAGGTAGGTGATGTCCCGTGTCCTCGCCGCTGGCCTTTTCTCGCTGGCTCTCGTCTCGCTGTCCGCCTGTAACGATGCACCTGTGTCCCCGGGCGCTGAACCTGCCCTCTCCCTCGCCCGAGCCATTGGAGGAAACGACGTTGAGCAGGTCGTTCCCGGCGAGGTCCTCGTAAAGTTCAAGAGTACTGCTGATGCAGAAACAAAGGCTCGTGGCAAGGGCCTTGGCATCCTGAGAAAGGGATTTGCCAACGCGTTCATGGTAGTGGGGACTTCCAGGGGTAATGAGCATGCTCTGGCCAACTCGCTCAAGGGCGACGCAGACGTTGAATGGGCCGAGCCGAACTACCTGAGACAGGCAGATGCGGTAGATCCTCGTCTCTGGGCTTTCTACAATCCTGGAGGGCTCAACATGAGTTACTCCAATGGGTCCGGGCCGATTCCTTCCTCCTATGCGTCAACTCTGGATGCGGACGAGGACAACATCCAGAACTATGCGGCCACCGGTGCCGACGTCGTCGTGGGCAGCATCGATACCGGCGTGGACCTCGGTCACAGCGAGTTTACTGGCCGGCTCATTCAGGGAACGGACTGGATCAATGGAGGCACTCCGCAGGACGAGAACGGCCATGGCACTCACACGACCGGTACAGTTGCAGGAAGCACCGTGGGAGTTGCTGGTGTGTCGGGAGCGGCACCGCATGTCAAGGTTTACGTCCAGCGGGTTTGTGGACCGAGCGGGTGCCCGACATCTGCAATCATCAATGCCATCAATGAAGCGGCGGCCTACACGGATGCTTCGGGTAAGCGGCTGGTCGCGGTGAACATGAGCCTTGGTGGAACTTCCGAATCCACCGGCGAGAAGCAGGCAATCCAGAATGCGACGAACCTCGGCGTCCTGATCATCGCTTCAGCTGGAAACAGCGGGTCGGGAAAAGTCGCGTGCCCGGCGTGCGACCCCAATGCGGTATCGGTAATGGCAACCAACTGGAAGGATGAGAAATCTTCGTACTCGCAATATGGCAAGGGGCTCGACATCGCTGCCCCCGGCGGGGAGTGCTACTCGAACACTACTCCGGAAGGCTGTATCTACAGTGCGTATCTCGGGGGCGGGTATGAGTGGCTCCAGGGAACTTCGATGGCAGCACCTCAGGTTACCGGCACCGCCGCTGTCGTCTCGTCAGTAACGGGTCTTCGCGGGTCTGCGTTGCGCAGTCGGATTCTGGGTGCTGTGGACAATGTCTCCACACTCAATCGCTACAGCGTGGGGCGGCTCAACACTTATCGTGCTGTAACCGGCAGTACATTGCCCGCCGGCCAATAACGGATTCAGTCCAGACGTAAAAAGCGGGCTCCCACGGGAGCCCGCTTTTATTTTGCCAGTGTGTAGATTCGGGAACCCGCATTACCAACCCCGATCAGAGAAAAGTGATGACTGCTTCCGCAACGCATTACAGATGGGACGAGATGCCGAAGGAAAAAGTGACAGACATGCTCGAACGCAGGCTCATCACCGGCGACCGCATGATGCTGGCTCACGTGTATCTCAAGAAGGGCTGTGTCGTCCCGAAGCACTCGCATGAGAACGAGCAGCTCACCTACATCCTCGAAGGCGCGCTGCTCTTCAAGCTCGGTGAGGATCAGGATAAAGAGGTTACCGTGCGCGCCGGTGAGGTGCTGCACATTCCCTCCAATCTGCCCCACCAGGCACTGGCGCTCGAAGACACGCTCGATGTCGACATCTTCAGTCCGCCAAGACAGGACTGGCTCGAGAAATCTGATGACTATCTGAGGCGCTAGGCGTGGATCTCGGTCTTCGCGGCAAAGTCGCACTCGTAGCGGCGGCCAGCAAAGGGCTTGGCCGCGCCACCGCGGCAGAGCTTGCCGCCGAAGGCGCATCGGTCATCATATGCGCTCGCGGCGAGGATGCACTGAACGCCGCAAGGGACGAGATTGCGGCAGCCACAGGATCGCAGATCGTTGCCGTTCCAGGCGATGTTTCGCGACCCGGAGATGTCCAACGCATCGTCAAAACTGCAGTCGAGCGGTGCGGCCCCATCGACATTCTCGTCACCAACGCCGGCGGCCCGCCGAGCGGCCCCTTTGAATCTCTTACTCCGGAAATGTGGCAGGAGGCAGTGGACGTCACTCTCATGAGCGTCGTCAATCTCGCGAATGCAGTTCTTCCCGGAATGAAGGAGCGGCGCTGGGGACGCATCATCAACATCACTTCGATCTCGGTCAAACAGCCCGTCGACGGCCTGATGTTGTCGAACAGCGTGCGAGCTGCGGTGACCGGATTTGCGCGCACTCTGGCGAACGAGGTCGCGCCGCACGGCATCACTGTGAACAACATTCTTCCAGGTTATACGCGAACCGACCGTGTCGAGAAACTTTCGGCAGCTTCGGCCGAGCGGGAGGGGATCACGCGAGAGGCGGCGCTGGGGAAGTGGGAGCGGGAAATACCAATGAGGAGACTCGCCGAACCGTCAGAATTCAGCGCCCTGGCAGCGTTTCTGGCCTCTGATCGTGCCAGCTATATCACTGGAACATCGATTCAGGTGGATGGGGGATGGATTAAAGGCTTGTTTTAGGTGGGTAACGGGCCTTAGTCATTTGTTTCTTTCCGCATTCGGGATGGGACACTACATTAGAAGCCGCCGGCCCTCTCGCGTCCGGCCCTTACATGGGATCCCCACCGAATGCAGAGAAGCTTTGACCACCGTGACTGATTCCGGCCGCGGTGCCGCAACTGTTACCGGTAACGACAGCGCGTCCAGCGCTTCGCCTGCCCGGCCGCTTACGCCGTACGACACCCTTCCAGAGGAGTCGTACGACCGAGCCTCGCGCCTTGCATCGGCGGCACTCCGTGCGCCGGTTGCCATTGTCTCTCTGATTGACGATTCGAGGCATGTGGTGCGCAGCAGCTCTGGTTTAAGCGGTCGTTCGAGAATATGGAGGAAGCTTCCTCTCGCACTGAGATATTCGCGCGAGGTTGCCGCGACTGGCCGTCCTGTCATAGTGAACAGCGGCGATGCCGACGCCAGTCCGATCGATGGCTCCTCGACAGGAAAGGTGGCCTACCTCGTAGCACCGGTCGCCCCAGCTGACGGTCAGGTAATAGGCACCATCTGCGTAATGGATACTTCGGCCCGCAACTGGACGGATGTTGAAATCCATTGCCTGCTCGACGTCGCGGCGGCGCTTGCGACCGAACTCGAGCTGAGGAGTGACCTCACGCTGAAGAGGCAGACGCAGGAGCACCTGCTGTACAGCACTCTGCATGACGCACTTACGGGTCTGCCCAACCGGTCGCTGTTTACCGAGCGCCTTCGTCACGCAATGCGACGCACTGCCCGGCATCCCGACGACATCTTTGCCGTTCTTTTTCTCGATCTCGACAGGTTCAAGGAGATCAACGACAACCTTGGACATTTTGCCGGGGATGAGCTGCTCAGAGCTGTCGCGCGGCGGCTCGAGGCGTGCATCAGGCCTGAAGACACTGTCGCTCGCCTCTCAGGCGATGAATTCGCCATTCTGCTGGAGAGCATAACCGATACGAGCGATGCCGGCCGAGTGGCAGAGAGAATCGAAGAAGCGCTGAGGTTTCCGATTAATCTCGGCGGTGCTGAAGTGACTACGTCGGCGAGCATGGGAATAGTCACGAGCTCGATGTCGCACGATCAGCCCGAACAGCTTCTGCGAAGCGCAGATATGGCGATGTATCGTGCGAAGGCAGCGGGTCGGGCTCGTTACGAGATGTTCGATCGTGCAATGCATACGGATGCGCTGGAGCGCCTGCGGCTCGAGACAGACCTGCGCAGGGCCGTCGAGCTGAATGAATTCGTACTTCATTACCAGCCGGTGGTGTCGTTGCAGAACGGCAGGATTACCGGTCTCGAAGCGCTTGTCCGATGGAATCATCCAGATCGTGGTCTCATTCAGCCGGCGGACTTCATCACTGTCGCGGAAGAGACAGGTCTGATTGTTCCGATCGGCAAGTGGGTGCTGGGCGAAGCATGCCACCATATCAGGCAGTGGCAGGAGGCTCACCCGAGATCCGAACCGCTCTCGATCGGCGTCAATCTTTCCGTGAAGCAGTTCTCTCAACCGGACCTGATGGATCAGATTGCGACTGCGCTGGCTGAGGCGGGGGTCGCGGCGTCCTCGCTGCGGCTCGAGATCACCGAAACTGCAATCATCGAAAAGGGAAAATCCGCAATCGTCGTTCTTTCGCAGCTGCGCGAGCTTGGCGTGCAGGTTTATCTCGATGATTTCGGAACCGGCTATTCGTCGCTCAGTTACCTGCACGGAGTGCCGATAGATGGAATCAAGATCGATCGCGCTTTTGTGGGCACGATGGACACGGATGAAAAGAACCTGCTTCTCGTTCGGACCATTCTGACGCTCGCGCAGATTGTGGGAGTGCGCGCTGAGGCCGAGGGAATAAGTTCGTCGGATCAGCTTCGCGAGCTGCGCGCGCTCGGTTGTGACCAGGGGCAGGGCTATCTCTTCTCGGCGCCGATCACCAGGCAGGCGGTTGACGAAGTACTTGCTGCGAATCCTGTCTGGTGATTGCAGACGTCATTCACGGTGACCTCTACGGGCCTTCACAGGCGACGCGGCTTTACGCTGCCGGAACTCATCGTCGTTTTGCTGATACTTGGCCTGGCCGCGGCGGTAGCGGCTCCGTCTTTTATCCTGCGGGCGCCGCAAACTGAGGCTTCTTCGGCGATCGATGTTGCGCGGGGCGTCGCGCTAAAGCGGGCAGAGCTGATGTTGCTGTCGCTGAACCCGACCGGCGACTGGAGAGTGAACCGGCCCTCGACAGGCGTTACGATAATCTCCGGCAGAATTGATGTACCGCCCCCAACCGGCGTCGAAATCGAAATCTCGCCGCTTGGCGTATGCGTGCTGAAGCGAGGCAGCCTTCAGGCCCCGGGGAAACGCTTCGATCCGTTCTCGTGCAGGCTCGAAGTGGTAGCAGCGGACATGCGTTGACTCTGCTTGAGACTCTCGTGGCCGTCGTGGTGCTCGCGCTTGCAGCCACCGGTTTGCTGGAAGTTTTCCAGCTCGCAAGCAGTTCTGCGGTGGACGCGCGTCAGTGGGTGACCGCTGCGGCGTACGCTGAGCAGGGTGTCGAGGCAGCAAAAATCGGTGCAGGAGCCGTTGCAGAAGCACGAAGACTTGGTCTTGACCAGGGATTTTCGCGAAAGATAGAATCGCGAGCGGCGAGCGCGGAGCTGTATGATGTCACGGTCACTATTGGGCTGCCTCGAGGAGGACAGTTTGTCGTGCATCGTCTGATTCCGTCATTATGAGACGTACATCCGGCTTCACACTGATAGAGATGGTTGTTGCGCTCGTTCTCACCGCGCTTGTCGCGCTCCTCGCTTATGGATCCGCAGAGGCCGGCTTCACCAGTCAGTCGCGACTGGACGATTTCAGGAGAGAGGCTCAGGCTCAGGCCTTGATGCGATCCCTCGTTGGCCGCTCCCTCAGGCACATGGCCGAGGCGCCGCCGGAGGCGAGCTCCGCATTGAGTTTGACGCGAGCCGTCGATCGCACCGGAGAATCGTCAGAGAAGTTGACGTTTCTGACGCGGGGAGTCAGCGGTCCTCTTGGTGCCGGAGCTCTTTGGCGTATGACGCTCGAGCGTCGGCCCGATGGACTGTTGTTGATTGCCGTTCCACTGGACGACACCGATCAGGGACCCATAGAGACGCGAGTCCCGGGAATTGTCAATTTCAGCGCAAGGTTTATGCGGTCTGTGGCGGATGGCGTCTGGCAAGAGGAATGGCACTCGCGACAGGCACCAGCGGCAGTCGAGATTTCCTTTGAAGCCGTCCGCGGCCGGCTTCCTCCGCTGCTTGCGCGAACTTCCGGAGAGTTCAGGTGATTGGACGCTCACGCGACGGGGTCGCGCTGATGTTGTCGCTGTGGCTGATAATCGTCCTTGCTGTAATCGCCGCGCATGTCACGCATTCGTCCAGAACGATGTCATACGGGGCGGCAAATCTTCGCGCCGAAGTCACCGCCCGATACGCAGCGGAAAGCGGAATCGTACTGGCTGCTGCGAAGTTCAGGAAAACCATGGAGAGCATGAGATCACCAGGCGAAGCGAGCGACTACCTGAATGGTCTCGAAAACAGCAGGGAGCCCGAGCTCCAGTTGGGGGATGCGCGCACTGCCATCGCATATGTGGATGTCAACGCCAGACTCGACGTGAACCTTGCTTCTGCGGCACAACTCGCTCGACTCTTCGCTTTCTTCGCAGCCCCCGCCGAGGCTACCAAGGCCGCGATGGCGATCCGGGAGTGGATTGGTGCTGAAGATGTCCCGGCCGGATTGCGGTCGCGATCTGGATTTCCCCGGCGAGATCTGCGATTTCCGGACACACCTGCGGCCCGGCCGGTTCGTTCTCTCGAGGAGCTTCGTCGGGTCCCGGGAATTTCGCAGACACTTCTCGAGTCAGCTGCTCCGTATCTGACCGTTGATGGAGATGGGAACATCAATCGGGCCGCCGCATCTGACACAGTGATGGCGGCTGCGGCGGGGAATCTGGTATCTCAACCATCGCGAATCCTGATTGTATCGCGCGGTTGGAAAATCGGTCATCCGCTGACATACGAGATTCAGGCAGTTTATGCCGTCGAGGGGCCGTCATTGACACTGGTTCGCTGGCAGGAGCGCGACCTGTGAGCCGGCGCGTTGGACTGGAGCTCACGCGGACACGCGTGAGGGCGGTTGTCGTAGGAGGACTTCGCTCAGCGCCGGTCGTAAAATTCGAGTTGGAATGGAATCCGGCAATTCCCGAGGATGCGGTTGCCCTGTTGCGACAGCATCTCGGGAAGGTCTCCTCGATCGGCATCGCTGTGGGCATTGAATTCACGCACGTGAAGCGACTGAGCCTGCCGCCTGTTCCGGCGGAAGACCGGAGAGCGATTGTCGCTCTCGAGCCAGATCGTTACTTCCCCGTCTCTCCAGGTGAAGCGGTCGTTGCCGTGTTCGAGAATTCCGATCTTGTCTTTGCAGCGGATGCATCGCGTGTCGGTGCGTGGATCACTTCGTTCCAATCGTGGGCACCGGTGGAGACGGTTCTGGCGGCGCCCGATGCTCTTGCGCGCGCGCTCCGTGCCGGAGGAATCTCGTCAGGGAAGTTCGAGCTTGGCTCTACTGACGACGCACAGGGGTATGCGGAGATTCGGAACGGCTCTCTGGCAGACGCCCGGCGCATGCCGCCTGGAGAGCATGCGGACGGAACGGTCACTGCACCGACGCAGGGTGGGCTGGCCAGAGAATTTCTCCCCGCGTACGGAGCTGCGATTGGACTGAACGCTCCATTGGCATCGATGCTGCTGCCGCGCGATGCTTCCGCCAGGCTTCGCTCACAACGCCGGGGCGCGGTGATGCGGTCCGTTGTGAACCTGGTACTCGCGACGGTCTTCCTGCTTGGGGCGCTCGACAGATCGAGGTCAAAGGTTCTCGAGCGCGAGAAGGCGGAGATTGAAATGCTGACACCGCGTGCAGCCGCAGCATCTGAATATCAGGCGCGGCTCGCACAGCTCGACATCGAGTCAGCCGCCACTCGCGTTTCGCGGCCTGGCGCGGTCTCCGTTCTCGCCGCGATTACCCGGCGGTTGCCGCGCGATGCAACCGTGATGAGCGTTCGCGCGGACGGCGACGAATGGCAGGTAGATGGGACTGCCGCCGCTGCCGACAGGATAGTGCCGGCACTCGATGCAGATGCACTGTTCGAGAATGTGAGATTCCTCTCCGCCACTTCGCGTTTTACCGAAGGCAGCCGAACATACGAGACATTCTCCGTGGCGCTGCATGCCAGGCGCTAGCCTGACACGGCGCGAACGCCGCTTCGTTCTTGTCGGAGGAATAATCTCCGGGCTCGCGCTCATTCTGGTGTTTTTCATCCTGCCATTCTCACGCCGGTGGAACGAGAGGGAAGACCTGATTGCTCTTGGAGCAGACCGGGTGGCGAAGCTTCACGCACTCATCAACAACGAGGCGAGACTCCGCAGCGAGGTTGAACTTCGCGAGACGGCAGGCGGAAGGGGACAGCTCGTCTCGGGCCGCACCCCGGCCCTTGCTGCCTCCGCGCTCCAGACCACAATTCAGGGCTACGCGGCCCAGAGCAGGATCACTGTCAGCCGTCTCGATCTTGCGGGTGAACCGGATTCTTCGGCGGCACCCCTCGCCTCCATTCCGGCATCGGTACTGGCAGTCGGAGACATTTACGGCATTTCGGAATTCCTCACACTCATTCAGCGAGGAACTCCAGTAATCGAGGTGAAAGAACTCACCATGGTGTCGAGCTCTGCGCTTCGCGGCGGACTCATCCAGCTATCGCTCGGCTTGCGGGCACCCACGGTGATCCAATGAGAACAATAACGAAAGGGTTTTCGTCGAAGCGGTGGATAGACGGGCTTGCGGTGGTACTCTTCGCCGCTGGTGTTGTGGCCTGGGTTATCGATGCACCGATCCCGGAAGCCACTTCCGCCGTGGCCACATCAGGACCGGGAGTGACCGCAAGCAGACCACCCGCGGCCGGGGTTGCCGGATCATTTGGGAATGACCCAGCGAGCATAGTGTCAGGCAATATGTTTTCCGCCTCGCGCTCCGCGCCGGCGGTGCGGTATAATCCCCCGGTGGGAGGAGGTGATGCCTTCGCAGCTGCGGACCTGCCTGCGGAGACGTTGCCTGATCAGGTAGCGAGTGTACCGCGCGTCTATGGCACCGTTCTCGGGCCCGCCGGTGCAATGGCCCTCTTTCAGCCCGACTCGGCCGGCGCCAGTGGAAGACTTTACAGAGAGGGAGAACGAGTGGGAGCATTTCGCATTGAAAAAATACTGGGTAGCTCGGTGGTGCTCCGTGGCCCCGGCGGACGCAGGGAAGTTCACGTAGAGGAACGAGCGGAGCACGAACCATGATTCGACGTTGGCTTCTGGCATTCGCCATACTTTCGCAGCTCCCGGTCGTGGCGCCTGCTCAAGTGCAGACGCGAACCGCAGGTACGGGACTCAACTTCGTCGATGCAAGGCTGTCCGACGTAGTTCGTTCTCTCGCCCTGACGCTCGGCCTGAACGTCGTGCTGACAGACGTTCCTGATAAGCGAATCACTTTTACGACCGCTGCGCCGGTGTCACCTGGTGACATTGCTGCAATACTTGAATCAATTCTCGAGAGCAATGGGCTTGCCCTGATTCAGAAAGGATCGGTGGCGCAGGTGCTTCCGGTGGACCGGGCCCCGGCTCAAGCGCTGCACACCTATGTCCTGCCGCTGAAATATGCGAGCTCTGCTGATCTCGCCTCGTCGCTTGGGCGAGTATATGGCGCGTCCGGGACGTCACTTTCGTCGCAGTCGCTGGATGAGAGGAGCCTGTCGCGGACACTCGATGCTTTACGGCAACGTGAAGGGCAGGCGTTTCAGATGCGCCGGGATATTCCAATCACGCCGCCAGCTGTGTCCACTCCCGCGATTGTTAATCCTGCGGGTTCTGATGTACGGTCTGCAAATCAGGCCGCGGTCGACGGCAATCTCATCGGACAAACAATAATTACATCAGATCCGGCCACGAATTCGCTCATCATTCGCACCGTGCCGCCCAACTTCCCGATGATCCGGGAAACCGTAGAGGCACTCGACCAGCGTCCTGCACAGGTGCTCTTCGAAGTCGTCGTCGCCGAGATTGCGCTGGGGCGCACTCAGCAGTTCGGGGTGGACTGGTCGGCGGTGAGTGGAACGACTACGGCACAGTTTGGCTCACCGCCGGCACAGGATACTTCGTCGGTCAGCGACTTCGTGCTGCGCGTGGTTTCCCTCGACAGATACAAGGTGCGCGCAGTTCTTCGCGCGCTGGCGGCGAACTCCAACGTTCGCGTTCTCTCGACTCCTCAGATTCTGGCCACCAACAATCGGGAAGCTCGCATTCTTGTCGGAAGCAAAGTGCCGTTCGTCGTTTCGACACGCCTCGGGAACGATATTGCCATAGACAGGACAGTTCAGTTCCAGGACGTCGGAACCAACCTCACGATCATTCCTACGATCAATCAGGATGACTACGTAACCGTGCAGATACTTCAGGAAGTGAGTACGCTCACATCGCAGACTATTCCCACCGCACTGAACGCGCCGATTATCTCCACGCGTGAAGCATCGACCCGGGCGACAATCCGCGACGGCCAGACCGTGGTTATCGGCGGCCTTATCGGTACGACTGAGGAAAATTCCGACAGCGGCGTCCCGTTTTTGAAGGACATTCCGCTTCTGGGAAATCTTTTCAAGCGCCAGGTGAGATCCAGAAACCGGACTGAGCTGGCGATCTTCGTAACTCCCTACATCGTCCGCACCGATGAGACGGCGGAACAGGTTCGGGAGCGTGTCCGTCGCCGGCTCGAACTTCAGTCGCCGGGGATATTTGATGACTCTCTTCCTGCAGCAATCCCGGGCAAGCGCCGGTAAATGCAATGACGCAGGCCCGCGATCTGCGCGAGGCGGCAGGCGGTCCACTCGCTTCGCAGCTGTCGCCAAAGTACCTGGAGGAGCACTGCCTCATTCCGCTGGGTGTGGGACAGGACGGTGCGGTGGAGATAGCTGCCTCGAAGGAGGCGGACGCTTCGGTTCGCGATGAGCTTGCGCTTGTCTTTGGACGACGACTGAGATTCATCGACGCGCCTGCGGGAGAAATCCTCGCTGCAATAATGTCGTCGAAGCGGGACACCTCTACTCACGCCGACGACGCGGCAGCCGGTACCGCCGAGCAGGTTCCGCTCGACGATCTCGAGTCACTCGCGAATCAGGCGCCCGTGATAAAACTCGTGAACGTCCTGCTTCTGGACGCGGTACGCATGCGGGCGACAGACATTCACGTCGAGTCAACGGCGGACGGCCTGCGCGTGCGCTACAGACTTGACGGAGTTCTACAGGACGTCTCGCGGCTCGCCAGACAGTACCGTGCGGCCGTTGTCAGCCGGATCAAGATAATTGCCGGGCTCGATATTGCTGAGAGGCGCATCGCGCAGGACGGACGTGCGCGGGTGAGATTGGCAGATCGCGAGGTGGACATGCGCATCTCCACACTCCCCGCGCTGCACGGCGAGAGCGTCGTGCTTCGCATCCTGGATCATGCGGGTCACGGGCGCGGACTGTCAGAGCTTGGAATGCCGGATTCGGTGCTCGACCGGTTCGGTCAGGTGATTACTCGATCCAGCGGAATGGTCCTCGTTACCGGACCAACGGGGTCCGGCAAAACCACGACGCTCTATGCCGCGTTGAAGCGCGTCAACGCCGCCGGCGTGAAGATCGTCACGATCGAAGATCCGGTTGAGTATCAGATCGACGGAGTGATTCAGATTCCGGTCAATCCAAAAACCGGATTTGGCTTCGACGTCGCGCTGCGATCGATCCTGCGCCACGATCCTGATATCATCATGATCGGAGAGATGCGTGATCGAGCTACGGCGGAACTGGCAATTCAGGCAGCGCTCACCGGACATCTTGTGTTCTCCACGCTGCACACGGTTGATTCGGCAAGCGCTGTAACGCGCCTGGTAGACATGGGCATAGAGCCTTTCCTCGTAGCGGCAACACTCCAGGGGATCGTAGCCCAGAGGCTGCTGCGAAAACTTTGCGACAATTGCGCGGAAGAATACCATCCCGATGTGGCGGAGCTCGAGTCCGCACCGCCAGAGATTGTTCGAGGAGGCAAATTCAGGCGAGCTGCCGGGTGCGATGCCTGCGCACAAACCGGCTATAGCGGCCGCACTGGAATCTACGAGTACCTCGGACTGACGGATGCTTACCGGACACTCTTCGTCAGAGGCCGGAATGTCGCCGAGCTCAGAGCCGCAATCCGGGAAGACGGGATCGAAACATTGTCGGATGCCGGCTGGAGAGAAATTGCTGCGGGGAGGACGAGCATCGCCGAGCTGGCGCGTGTTGTGAACGACGGAAGCGCTGGATGACGTCCACGTTCTACTATCGAGCCTCCGACTCCGCGGGCCGCATCGTCGAAGGGGAAATGCGATCTGCATCCCAGCGGCAAGCCATAGAAGACCTGAGGCAGAAGCTGCTTTTCCCGCTCGACGTAACAGAAAAGAGCATGGACGGTGGCCGTTCGGCTCGTGCCCACCGCATGTCTCAGGACGAGGCTCTCGCAGTATGGACGCGCACCACTGCAACAATGCTCGGAGCCGGCGTCAATCTCGAGAGAGCGCTCGCATTCATGCCAGGGGACGGCGGAAGCACTGCGCTGGACATTGTCATCGCGCAAGTTCGTCGCGAAGTGAGCGAAGGGTCATCACTGTCTCTGGCTCTCAGACGACATCCGCGGGTGTTCAGCCCGCTCTATGTCGCAATGGTCGCCGCCGGCGAAGAAACCGGTGCACTGAGCAAGGTCATGGACCGTGTCGCCGACAACCTCGATGAAGGCTCGGAGCTGCGTTCCAAGGTGAGATCAGCCCTGTTATATCCCGCGCTCATGGCGTTCGTCGCCACACTCGGCGTCACGATAATACTTCTTTTTGTTGTTCCCAGATTTGTTGACATGCTGGCAGAGGTAGGCGGTTCGCTTCCTTTGTCGACCCGCTTGCTCGTTGGTGCAAGTCATGTGGTGACCGGCTGGTGGTGGATGATTGTGGTGTTGGCTGCACTGTCTGTCTGGCTGGTGCGCCGGCTTTTTGCGGACGGAGAGAACCTTCTTCGCTGGCATGAATGGCGACTTGGGCTGCCGCTCGTGGGCGCGTTCGAGCGCGATCAGATGACAGCGCGCTACGCGCGTACACTGGGACTGCTGGAGCAGGGTGGGGTGGGGTTGTTGCCCGCTCTCCGCATTGCCAGTTCGGCGGTGACCAATCGATATATGGCGGCCAGACTGCGCGGAGTGGAGCAAAGCGTGAGCGAGGGCAAACGGCTCGGCGCCGGGCTTCATGGAATACTCCCTCCGCTGGCAGTTCAGCTGATCTCACTGGGCGAAGAAACCGGGCGAGTGGGAGAAATGGCGATGCGCGCCGCCGAGAGTTATGAGGTCAGCCTGTCGCGACGGCTTCGTTCGATGATTGCGCTGATTGAACCGATACTTATTGTGGTGTTTGGCGCGCTCGTTGGTTTTGTTGCGCTCGCAATGCTTCAAGCGATTTACAGCGTCAACACGAACATTCTCTGAGGTGACTTCATGAGGTCGAAGGTCAAAGTGGCCGGGAGAGCCGGATTGACGCTGATCGAGCTCATTGTCGTGCTCATCGTCATTGGTTTGCTCGCGGGACTGGTCGCGCCGCAGATTCTCGGGCGGGTTGCGGATGCCAGGGTGACCACGGCGCGGGCGCAACTGGATTTGTTTGGTGTGGCGCTGGAGAACTATCGTCTGGACAACGGGGTCTACCCCTCGACATCGCAGGGGCTGGAGTCGCTGCGAACCAGGCCGGCGAGCAGCCCGGTACCTCAGAACTGGCGCGGTCCATATCTGAGAAAGGCCGTTCCGCGGGATCCGTGGGGCAACCCCTATCTGTACGTAAGTCCTGGCGTGCGAGACCGCGCGGGGTACGATCTATCTACATATGGAAGGGACGGAAAGGCAGGCGGCACGGGTGAGGACGGTGACCTGAGTTCCGGCTAGGTTTTCGCAAACATTAGATCTATTATTCAGGCGCAGTATTCGAACCCGGTATCGGCAGTACCATCGGGGGTTTCGGATCGTCAAAGGTGTTGGGCGGCTGCGGTCAAAAAAAATCGCGGGATCATGTTTTCTGCTTCGGAAACGGAGAATCGGGGATGAGTGCGTCACCTTTTGGAGTGGAAGACCGCCCACGCGATGGCGTTGGTTCATCGGCGTCCCCTGTCGGCCCGCCGGAGCAGTTGAAGCGCCGGACCTCGCGCAGGGATTTTCTGATCGGTGGCGCTGCTGCCGCAGCGGCCGCTGCCGGCGCGCTGGCGATCATCCCCAATGGACCGCCACGACCACCCACGTTCGTACCAATAATTCCCCCGCGCGAAGACGCGCTCGACACGGGAGCGGGCGGCGAAATGTGGGGCAGTCCGGAGGTTCGACTGGCTCGCCGCATCACTATGGGCCTTACCGAGGATGAAGCTGCGCGTGCGCGGAGCCTCGGCTTCACCGGATATCTGAACTATCAGCTCAACCCTTCGGCGATAGACGACAGTGCAGTGGAGTCGGTCATTGCCACCAGGTATCCGCAGATTGCAATGCAGGGCACCGACCTCTATACGCTCGATGCAAATCTCGTTCTGCGCACGCTTCAGGAGGCGACGCTTTTCCGCGCGGCCTTCTCGAAGCGCCAGTTGTACGAGCGAATGGTCGAATTCTGGACCGACCATTTTAACATAAGCATGCGCGACGTCGGTTATCTCAAGACGCTTGATGACCGCGAAGTCATTCGCAAATACGCTCTTGGGAATTTCCCGGACATGTTGCGCGCGAGTGCGCACAGCGCCGCAATGCTGGTGTATCTCGACAACAACACCAGCCGCTTTCCGAAGGTCAATGAGAATTACGCGCGCGAGTTGATGGAGCTGCACTCGCTCGGCGTGGATGGCGGATATACCCAGACAGATGTTACAGAAGTTGCGCGCTGCCTGAGCGGATGGACCATCAAAGGCCGTGGCGACTTCAACTTTGACTCCACGGGCCACGACTTCGGAGCAAAGAGCTTTCTGGGACAGACAATACCAGCGGCGCCAGGCACCGGGGCCGCCGCAGTTTCCGATGGAAACAAGGTGCTGGATGTCCTTGCCGCACATCCAGGCACCGCGCGCTATATCTCGACCAAAATGATAAGGTGGCTGCTGACGTACGAGCCGAGCGCTGCGCTGGTAACCCAGGTAGCGGGAGTGTATACGCAGACGGGGGGCAACATCCCGGCAATGATCCGCGCGATCCTCACGCCGCAGAATCTCGCGGCTGCCCCGCCCAAGTACAAGCGGCCGTTTCACTTTGTGGCGTCTGCTCTTCGCGCACTGAATCCATCGGTCACTGCACTTACTGCCATCGCTACGACTCGCATGTCTCTTGTCGGGCAGCAGTCGTTCGTGTGGGAGACACCGGACGGCTATCCGGACAAGGTGCAGTTCTGGTCCGGGCTCATCATGCAGCGCTGGGGCTTCGGGGATTACCTCGCCAATCTTACGACGGGCGAAGTGACGGTTGACGTTGCCCCGTTCATGAGGGACAGCACACCCGATGGAGTAATCACTGCGATCAACACAGCCATGTTTGCCGGCCAGATGCCGACCAGGGCTTACGATGCGTTGAAGAGTTACGTGGGGGCGGGCACGATCAACGCCACCAGAGTGCGGGAAACGCTCGCCCTGGCGATCAACTCAAGCACGTTTCAGTGGTACTGAGGAAACAATCCGTGCACAATGGCGACAATGATGGGTGCAGCGAGTACAACGAGCTCTCGCGCCGTCAGTTTGTAACGTGGTCTGCTGGTGCGGCGCTGGTGGCGTCGATCGTTCCCCCGTGGCTCCCGAAGGTTGTATTGGCCGAGTCGTATACGTCAGATCGTGACGTCATAATCTCGATCTTCATGCGGGGAGGCGCAGACGGACTCTCGCTCGTGGCGCCGTTTGCAGATCCAGAGTATTACGCGGGACGTCCGACGATAGCGATTCCGCGCCCCGACAGTTCCGCCTCCACCAGGGGAATCGCGCTCGATAATCGGTTTGCGTTTCCACAGGCGATGGCACCGCTTGTTCCTGCCTTTACCGCCAAGGAACTGCTACTGATTCACGGGACTGGGTCGGTAGACACCACACGCTCGCATTTTGACGCGCAGCGTTTCATGGAAGTTGGAAAGCCGCGCGATCCTACTTTGATCACGGGGTGGCTTGGTCGCCATCTGGCGATAACTACCCCCGTGCGGAGCAATGCTCCTCTCCGTGCGCTCGGCATAGCCAATGGGCTGGCGCAGACACTGGTGGGGGCGCCGCAGACTCTCCCAATTCCAAACCCTGCAAGCTTTGCCCTCGGGGGGAGTTCGACCACGCGGCAGGCGCGGCAGGATTGGCTGAAGTCGGAGTATCTCAACACGCCTGATCCAGTGAGGTCCGCGGCGGTTGACGCGGTTGCAATCGTGGATCTGCTCAAGCTTATCAACTTCACGGGATATGCGCCCGCCAACGGCGCGGTCTATCCCACTTCATCGTTTGGAACCAGCCTTCGCTCGGCCGCTGCTCTCATCAAGGCGGATATCGGCGTAGAAGCGATTCAGGTGGACGTCGGCGGCTGGGACACGCATGCCGCGCAGGATCCGCTCGCCGGATCGATGGCGACGACAATGAGCGGATTTGCGTCCGCTCTAGCCGCGCTTCACAAAGACCTTATCGCCGGGGCACAGGCGCAGTCCGTGACTGTGGTCATTGTCTCCGAGTTCGGAAGAAATGTCCGGGAAAACGGGAGCAAAGGCACCGATCACGGGCGCGGCAACGTGATGTTTCTGCTGGGAAGGAATGTCGCGGGCGGCAAGGTGATGACCCAGAACTGGATCTCGCTGGCGCGGGAAAATCTCGAATCAGGAAATGATCTCAAGGTGACGATCGACCATCGGGATATACTTGCAGAGGTGGTAAAGAACCGACTTGCCAACAGCCAGCTCCCGTTTGTGTTTCCGGACTTTGTTCCCACTATCCGGGGTGCCACGCTCTGACCGCGTTCAGTTCGTAACAGTGACCTGACCCGACATCCCTGGATGGACTTTGCAGTCATAGGGAAAAACCCCGACTGCAGGAAACTTGCGCGTGACCACCGCGCGCGAAGTTACGGGGATGTTGGCCGGCGCCCCTGCTTTGGGAGTAAAGACTACGTCGTGCTCCTCAGACGGAAAATCCCAGCTCACGGCATCGTTCACTCGAATTGTCACGCTGAACGGACTGAATGAATTGCCGGGCATCGATACGACGGTATCCCCCGGAAGTGGACCAGTTCCGTTGTCATCTGTTCCCGAGCAACCCGCAAGTGTCCCGGACATCAGGAGAATTGCGCTGATGCGAAAAGCGGTGTTCTTCATGTCTTGCTTCTCCATTTCATGAACGTGACGATTTGCCGGCGGCCAATCTATACGACGTCAGACGCACGGCAGTAGAATTCGTTAGTTCCGGCGCGCGCTGGACAGGTTATAGAACACTTCGGACAGAGCAGATCAGAGCGAATCGGCGAAATCTTTCTATACTAATGTTTTAGGTGGCGCAAGAAGAAGATATTGCGTATACAAGTGGGCAGATGAACCCATTTCAACATAGTGTTCAGTTCTACGAGACGGAGCAGTACCTCTCCTCGGTGGTTGCGGACTATCTCGCGGATGGAATTGAGTCTGGCGAAAGCTCGATAGTCATTGCTTCGCCGAGAAACCGCGAACTTGTCGCCGCGAGCCTGGAGAGTCGCGGCTTTGACGTATTCAGTCGCCCCGCCGGAAAGCGAATCCAGATGATGGATGCTCGCGAGACGCTCGATCGAGTCATGAGCGGAAACTCCCCGAGCCCGAAAAGATTTGCGGAAGTTGTCGGCGGCGCAGTAGAAATGGTGCGCCACGAATCGCGAACATCCGTTCGGGCCTTTGGCGAGATGGTGAATATTCTCTGGCAGGATGGAAACAGGGAAGGCGCCATCAAACTCGAAGAACTGTGGAACGATCTCGGCAAATCGAATTCATTCTCGCTGCTTTGCGCGTACAAGATTTCCAATTTCGAGAGCGAGGCTGACGCACGCGATTTCAGCCGCATCTGCAGCCACCACACTTCTGTCATCCCGACCGAGCGCTACACATGGAGCGATGAAGGCGCGCAGCTTGTTGAAGTCGCGATGCTCCAACAGCGGGCTGCTGCGCTCGAAGTGGAAGTCATTCGCCGCCGCGCGCTCGAAACCGAACTGCTGAAGTCACTCGCCGAGCGTGATGCGCTGGTGGAGCGGGAGAGGTCTGCGCGTGCTGAGGCCGAGAGTGCCAGCGCCGCAAAGAGCGAATTCCTCGCGATGATGAGTCATGAGCTTCGCACGCCGCTGAATGCGATCGGCGGTCACATCCAGCTCGTGCTGATGGAGCTTCACGGACCGGTCACGAAAGCGCAGAGAGAAGCGCTCGAGCGCGCTGACCGCAGCCAGCAGCACCTTCTGTCTCTGATTACGAACGTTCTCAATTTCGCGCGCACCGAGTCTTCGGAAATTGCCTATCACTTCGAGGACGTTGCAGTTGCGCCGATAATTTCCGACGTCGCACGCCTTCTTGAGCCGCTGGCATTGGCCAGCCGGCTGCAATGCAGCGTTTATCTCAACGATGCATCTGGAGTCCGGGTCCGGACCGACAGGGAGCGGGTTCACCAGATACTGATGAACCTCGTGGGCAACGCAATCAAGTTTTCTCCGCCAGGAGGAAGCATTGTCCTCGAGGCCACTCTCGATGACCAGGCGGTAACGGTTCACGTCAGAGATACCGGGCCTGGCATTCCCGCGGCAAAGCTGGAGCGAATCTTCGAGCCTTTCGTTCAACTCAGGTCCCGGCCTGATTCAAGCCGCGAAGGGCTTGGCCTTGGACTCGCCATAAGCCGTGACATCGCGCGCGGGATGGGCGGGAATCTGACAGTAACCAGTGTGCTTGGCGCTGGTACCACGCTCTCGCTCTCCCTTCCCCGGCAGAATATCCACGGGTAGCTGGTTGCAGACCGGCGGCGCTTGCCATTCGGCGTTCGCGCGACCGGGATTGCCATGACGAGAGTCAGGCGGGAAGAGTAAACGAGAAAACGGTGCCTTCCCCCGGCTTGCTCATGACTTCGATCTTCCCGCCGTGCGCCTCCACGATTCCGCGCGCTATCGAAAGGCCGAGCCCGGTGCCAAGCGTCGCCCGGTCTTTTGCCTGCCAGAACGGTTCGAAGAGGTGCGGCATGTCCTCTTCGGCAATGCCCGTCCCGGTGTCGGCGATCGCGAATCGCACGCAATCGCCGTCGCGACGGGCACTCACATCGATGCGTCCGCCCTCGGGCGTGAACTTGATTGCGTTGCCTGTCAGATTAAGGAACACCTGGACCAGGCGGTCGCGATCAGCTTCGAGGTGATCCGGGGCGCTGTCTGCGTTCCATGTCAGCGTGATGTGTTTCCTGTGCGCCTGAGGACCGACTATCTCGGCAATGTCCGACAGCAGCGTACGCGTAACGAGTTTCGTGCGAACGATGGGAAGCACCGAACCAGACTGAACGCGAGCGGCGTCGAGGAGGTCGTGGATCAAGCGATTCATGCGAAGCACAGTGCGCGTGACGATGCGAATCTGTTTCACCCGCTCGGCGTCCGAATGGTTTCCCGCTTCGAGGAACTCAGCGACCATGCCGATCGTATGCAGCGGGTTCTTGAGATCGTGGGAAACAACACGCAGCATCTGGTCGCGGTATCGCACCGCCTCTTCCGCCTCACGCCGTGCAGTCTGTTCCCGTTCAATGAGAAGGACTCTGCTGAGTGCAGCGGTTGCCAGTACGCCGAGCGATGCGGCGTACGAAAGGTCAGACGGACTGAACCCGGTGACTCCAGTGGCACCGACAAGAACCAGGTCGCCGAAGACGCCGTGCTCTGTGGTTGCAGGAATTCGGAGAGTTACTCCGCCGTCCCGGATATCGCCGTTGGAGGCCACGACGACCGGCGCGCCGTCAACCACACGCTCGAGCCAGGACGATGAACTCTGTGTGCGCTCTACTGCGGCGCGCGTCACCTGCCGTCCGACCTCCTCCACGGATGCTGCGCCATTGAGCGATCCTGCGAGGTGGTGCAGGGACGACTCCTCCTCGACACCGCGACGCAGCTCAGCGGCAAGCAGATTCAATCGCCGTACGAGCCATCCTACGGCGACGACTACGACGAGTGCGAGCAGTGCAAGGAACAGAACGAACCCGGCTGTTGATCGCTCGTCGTTTGCTACCCGCTGGCGCAATGCGGCTTCGGCGCGGATGACCGCGGCGTTGGCCTTGTCTGCGGCAATGAGCACGCCGTTGACGCGTCGTTCCCCTTCCGAAAGTGATCTTATCAGCTGCTCTCTCGAACGCTTGCCATCCGCGGCCTCGCGAGGTTCTTCGAGCCACGCTTCCTTGCGCGCGTCGAGTTCGGCGATAGCGGTAGCCGCTTCCGGGCCTAGCTGGGGTGCAAGCTGAAGCAGTCGTTCTGTCGCCTGGCGATCCTTGGCCAGGCCCGCTCGAAAGTCGTCCAGGAAAAGGCGGTCTCCGGTGAGCTCGAAGCCACGAATGGCAGCCAGCTCGGTAGCAAAGGCATTCTGGACTTCAAGCAGAGCATTTCTTGCGGGCAGTGCGACGTCGGTAACGCGATCGCGCAGGTGTTCGGTTCGCTGTCGGAGCCAGACGGGTACCACAATGAGGGCAGCCAGCAGGGACCCGATAACCAGCGGCATGTGGCCCATCCACCGTCGCACTGGTTCGCGGCGCTCGATGCGGGTAAGGAACCCCTCCCGGCTCAGGCTGGGCAAGCTTTCAGGCGACGCGCTCTACGCGTCGCTTGCTCACCGCCGGACCTGGCGTTGCAGGGCTGGCAGTGAGGGCGGTAATGATACTCGCGGTTCGCTCGGCCGCATTCTCCCAGTGGGTGCACACAGCTGTCCGCGCGGCGGTCGCATCACCCGCCTGCACCGCCGAGATAATGCGAAGGTGCTCGGCAGTGGATGTTTCGTAATCGGCGTCAACCCGCGTCCCGTAGATCCATTCGTATCGTTGGACTTGTGGACGCAGCCCATTATAAAGACCGTGCAGATGGGGCCCGGCTACCTCATCGATGAACCTCAGGTGAAACGCGGCCTGAAGTTCGAAGAGTCGGTCCGGGTCACGTGGACGTGCCATCGCAGCCATCGCCAGACTCTCATTGATTCCTTCGAGATCGGCTGCCGTGGCCATCCGTCTTTCCCGCGGAAGCGCGGCCACACATGCAATTGCATAGCTCTCCAGCGCGCCGATAATTCCCCACAACTCACGAACGTCATCAGGGCTGAAGCCAGCCACGACCAGTTCTGTCCTGCGGCCTTCCGACACCGGGGCGAGATACCGTTCATGCATCAGCCGGAGCAGCGCTTCCCTCACCGGTGTGCGGCTGATTCCAAAGCGTTCCGCAACTTCCGACTCGACGACCCGGGCTCCCGGCTGAATGCGGCCTCTCACGATGAGGTCACGAAGTCTCTCATACGTTCGCTCAGGAAGCGTGCCGTGATGGGAAGGCTTTTTCGGCATACGTGCGGAGTCCTGGATTGGGGATTGGCGACAGAGCCCGATGCGATGCCGCACTGAATTTTTTCTAATGTATGTCACAGTGAGGCCGGACGAATGAATGGGAGCGCATGTATACAATGCGCCTCCCCAGGCGGTTCGTCTCGCCCCCATGAATCCGACTTGCTGGGTAGAGCGTATACCAACGTTAACCCTTCCCAGGGCTTATCAAGAGGGGCATGTCTTCCTGAAGAAGAAGATTATTCCAAATGGATAGATCCGGTGGATTGCGGCCCATCGTATGCAATGCAGGGTGACGGGATCAATGCGGTCAACCCTTTACCACGTCTGCATCGGGCAGAAATGGCGGCTTCGTGAGTTTGTCAGTCACAATCGAAGCGACGTACAAATACCTCCGACTGTCCGTTCGGGAGAGCGAAATATGGCAAAACGAAATGAGATGAGGGTCGTCTCCAGCACAGCCGAGCTGTGGGAGAAGGCCACAAGACGGGACTTCATGCGGTTGATGGGGATTGGAGGCGCGATTGTACTCGCCCCCGGCATCCTCGCCAGCTGCGATGATGGCGGCATTCCCATATCATCCGGCGAACTCAACCCCGGTGCGACGGGTCCAGGCTCGGGCAAGACCGTTACAATCGATTTCTCGAAGGGAGACGTTGCCGTCCTCCAGTTTGCATACGCACTTGAGCAGCTCGAGGCGGATTTCTACACGCGCGTTGCATCGAGCTTCAGCGGTTCAGGGCTCAGCGCTGCCGAGCAGGCAGTATTTGCGGACATCAAGAACCACGAAGTCATCCACCGCGATGCTCTGAAAACCATCCTCGGCACAACCAACGGCTTCATCCTCGCACCAGTCTACAATGGCGTCAACTTCGCAAGCCGCGACTCCATTCTGGCTACGGCGAAGACATTTGAAGACCTTGGAGTTTCCGCATACAACGGCGCAGCCCAGTATCTCTCCGACGTCAACAATCTCCTCGTTGCCGGCAAGATCGTGTCTGTCGAAGCAAGACATGCTTCTGCGATCGCTGATCTCATCTCGCCAAAGTCCACGCTCTTCTCACTCACCCCGTTCGACGACGCTTTCTCTCCGACAAAGGTGGCAGGTGCCGCCCAGAATTTCATTACAGAGAAGCTCGCATTTGCCGGCAGCCCGCCAGCATTCGTTCAGGGTCCCAACAACAACGGCTGAGGAGACATAAATGGAAAACAATACACTAATGCAGTCGCTCGATCCGGAAATGATGGAGCCCATCATCTCCCGCCGCGACGCAATCACGAAAGGCGCATCAGCCAGCTCGAAGGTGATGGCCGCCCTCGCACTCGGCTCGGTGCCAATCGCTCTTGGCGCACTGGCAAAGGATGTCTACGGCCAGACGCCGGCAGATGTTCTCGATGTGCTCAAGTTCGCGCTCACGCTCGAGTATCTCGAATCTGAGTTCTACATTCGAGGCGTCGCCTCGTCGGGACTTATTCCGTCAACCGACACGACGATCTTCACGCAGATCCGGAATCACGAGAGCGTTCACGTCACCGCGCTTCAGCAGCTCATCACGCAAAAGGGTTCGACGTTCGCCGCGAAGCCGGCGTTCGACTTTACCGCGAAGGGCAACGTTGCCGGTTTTAATTTCAGTGCGGGACAGTACGCGACATTCCAGGTACTGGCCCAGGCGTTTGAGGATACGGGTGTCCGCGCCTATAAGGGACAAGCGGGTCGCCTGATTGGCGACAAGGCTGTCCTCACGGCCGCGCTGACCATTCACTCAGTCGAGGCGAGACATGCCTCGGTAGTGCGCCGCCTCCGCGGAAAGAAGGGCTGGATCACAGGTAACAGTCGTGATGATCTGCCGGCTTTCACGCAGGGTATCTACAACGGCGAAGACAACACCATGCAGGCCGGGCTCGATATCACGGCGCTCGGCACCGGAAACGGTGGAACTGCTGGAGTCACTGAGGCGTTCGACGAGCCACTGACGAAGGACGCGGTTCTTGCCATCGTAGGACCGTTCCTCGCCTGATAGCTGGAACGCACCATAAAAGGAAACGCGGCGCCGGAATTATTCCGGCGCGGCGTTTTTATTTATCGCGGATAGTTGCTGAATCAGTGCGGCAACCGGTGCCGAAGCGCACCGTACATCCACGTTCCTGCGACCGCGCTCAGGAGTGCGACGCTCATCACCCAGATGCCGTTGCCAACCAGGGCGAACAACGGTCCGGGACAGGCGCCTATCAGCGCCCAGCCAAGGCCAAAGAGGGTGCCGCCGAGCCAGTAGCGGGTTCCGTGAACCATCTCCTTGGGCGGAAGTGATATCGGCTCGCCATTGAGTGCACGCAGCCCAGAACGCCGAATCACCTGAAAACCAATTGCCGCTATGAGTATTGCGGACCCGATGATTCCGTACATGTGAAATGCCTGAAAGCGAAACATCTCCTGAATGCGAAACCATGATATCACTTCTGATTTCGTCAGGACGATTCCAAACAGAACTCCGAGCAGCAGATAGATAGCCAGGCCGCCGAACCTGTGAGGCGTGCGCACGCCGGCCGCCTCGATTGGTGTCTTCATCATGGTCCGAGCAGACGCGGAATGATCAGCCACGTTGAGATCAGGCCGCCGGCGAAAAATCCGACTACTGCAATCAGTGACGGAAGCTGAAAATCGGCGAGGCCGCTGATGGCGTGGCCGGACGTACAACCGCCGGCGTACGCCGTTCCGAATCCAACGAGCAACCCTCCGCCGATTATCATCACCATACCGCGCCATGTGGTTAGAGCGGCTAGACTGAAGAATTCCTGCGGCACGAGTCCCGTGAAGTCAGTCACGCCGATTGCCGAGAGGCTGTCGCGGGCTGCCGGTGACAGGGCCACATCGGCTGTTCCGAGGAACTGCGCCGCCAGTGCCCCTCCGACGATAATTCCAACCGCAAAGGCGATATTCCATCCGCCAATTTTCCGCCAGTCGTAGCGAAAGAAGTCCAGTCGGCCCGGGATCGCCGCGGCGCAGATGTGTCTGAGGTTGCTGGAAATCCCGAACATCCGGTTGCCTGCCAGAAGCAGAGCGGGGGCAAACAGCCCGATTAACGGTCCCGATACATACCAGGGCCACGGGCTCTGAAGATTGTGCAACAGATCTGATAGCATGGCTCTACATAGTCTGGTGTGGTGGAAACTGCGACACGGTGAGACTTACCCTGCGAGAACTTTCTGGCGGCCGAGAGACTCTTCCTTCAACCGGCCACACATGATATCGCAGAGCTGGAAAACCCGGCGGTCGGCGATGTGGTAATACACGTAAAGCCCGTCTTTCCGCCGCGAAACGAAGCCAAGGTTATGCAGAATCTGGAGGTGGCGCGAGACATTGGCCTGTCCAAGTTCCGTCTCCTCGGTGAGCTGCGTGACCGTCAGGTCGCTCCGGCGCAGTGCGAGTAGAATACGCAGGCGTGCCGGTTCGCCAAGTACCCTGAACCGTTCCGCCACCAGATCGAGAATCTCGGGAGTCAGCATGGTGTTTGGCATTCGTCTACCTCTGTGAGAGGTGGGGATTCTGGATACGATCAGAAATCAACATCTACCATCCCCTGATCCGGGGAAGGTAGAAATAATGGTTTTAGTGCGTGAGCATATAACGAAGTAGTAATATATGGGTCGCAGGCCTGTTGTCAATTCGACGCCTGACGTGATTCCCTGCAGAAATGGGATTCGAGGGCATTTACCAACGAAACGGCTCAATCGGGGATATATTCGGCCCTGAAAATTCCCGGACGTGTAATGCTTCGCACAACACCATGAATACACGGGCTTCGCGGCTTGCCGCCCTCCTTTTTCTCCCTGCAATAGCCTGCAGTTCGGCAGACAGATCTCCTGCGCCTGAACGCCCTTTCGTCGCCGCGATAACGACAGATCCCGGACAGCTGAATACGGCGATTACAACCAATGGCGGCGTTCACACGGTCGCTGGCCTGCTCTATAATGGTCTCGTCGCTCTCGACGACAGCGTTCGGCCACTGCCTGAGCTTGCGACGAGGTGGGAGGTTGAAGACAAGGGAGCCCTCTATCGCTTCCATCTGCGCCAGGACGTTCAATGGCACGACGGCATCCCTTTTACTTCGGCCGACGTCAAGTTCACGTTCGACGAACTGCTGCTCAAGTATCACTCCCGAACGCGGGCATCCGTTGGCGCGAACCTCCTGAGAGTCGATACTCCGGATGACTCCACAGTGGAGTTCAGATTTCGGCGTCCATACGCGCCGTTTCTTCAGCAGCTCGACATCGAAGAAGCACCCATCATGCCGAAGCACATTTTCGCGGGCACCGACCCGCTGCGGAATCCTGCAAACACAGCGCCCATCGGCACAGGTCCATACCGCTTCGTCTCGTACACGCCGGGCGCGACAATCAGATACACTCGCAACGAGAAATATTTCAAGGGACCGCCGGCAATCAGGGACGTCGTGATGCGCGTCGTGCCGGACGCGGGCACCCAGGTAATCGCGCTGGAAGCGGAGGAAGTTGACTGGCTGTTTGGCGTACCTGGCCCGGAACGCCAGCGCATTCGCGCCGACAAGCGCTTCAGGATCGCGCAGACGCCGGGCTACTCCGGTGGAAGCAACTGCGTCATCACCGTTGCGTTCAATCTGGACCGGCCCATGTTCAGAAGTGTTCGATTCAGAAAGGCCATCGCTCACGCAATCGACAGGCAGATGATCCTGGACCGCGTCCTCTTTGGGGAAGGCCGCGTTGCGGCCGCCCCCATCTCCTCGGGGATTGCCTTCGCCCGCGCTCCGAACCTCCTCATGCCCGCTCTCGATACTGCACTCGCGTCCCGCATTCTCGACTCGCTGGGATGGCGGCGCAGCGGCAACGGGCCGAGGACATCATCGAAGGTGCGCGGAGTGAAGGACGGCACGCCGCTCACAATGGGATTCACAGCCATGCCCGGGCAGTCGGTTTACGGCGACATCATGCGAGCGCAACTCCGCGCGATCGGTGTCGATTTGCAGATTCATGTCCTCGAGCCCGCAGTATTCAGCCAGACCGTCTTCACTGCGCGGGACTTTGATACGGTAGTAATCTCGTACTGCAACGGAACCGACCCGGAGATCGGCGTTCGCCGTCAATACGTGTCGAGCAACATCGCTCCCATTCCATTTTCCAACGCAGCCGCGTATCGCAACCCTGCGATGGATTCACTGTTCGACCGCGCCTCGGCGGAACTGGACAAGGGAACGCGCGGAAACATCTACCGTGAGATTCAGGCAATTGCGGTTCGCGACCAGCCCTACATCTGGCTCACCGAGAGCATGAATTCACGCGCCTGGAATTCACGCTGCGATGGGTTTGGAATTTCCCCTCACTTTGCGGCTACCGCGAGTTGCAGGCAGTGAGAGGACGGTTCGTTATCCGCAGGATCCTGCTTGTTGTGCCCACTGTCCTTGGAATTGTGCTTGCCGGTTTCCTTCTGGTACATCTCGCACCGGGAGATCCGGTTATCGCGCTGGCCGGAGAAAATGGTGATGCTGCCTACTACGCATTCATGCGCGAGCGCTTCGGGCTCGATCAATCGCTCCCGAGGCAGCTCTTCATATATTTCAGCCGCATCGCCGTTGGAGACTTTGGCGTTTCGTACGTGCGCGGCCGGGGAGCCCTCGGCGTCATCATGGAGCGCGTGCCGGCCACTCTGCTTCTTACAGCAACGGCCTCATTCATTGCGATAGCCGTTTCGCTGCCGCTCGCTGCTGCCGCCGCTCGGCGACCATACGGCGCGCGCGACATGAGCATCAGCGGGTTAGCTCTCGCGCTTTATTCCGCCCCGGCATTCTGGCTTGCGCAGCTCGCCATGGTGTTCGTGGCGCTCAAGCTGGGATGGTTTCCGGTGCAGGGAATGGAATCAGGTGCGGGCACGGCCTCGGGCTTCACGCGAACGCTGGACATTCTGCGCCATCTCACGCTTCCCGCCCTTGTCCTCGCATCGCAGGAGGTCGCGTCTCTCGTGCGGCTAACTCGCGCGAGCCTGTTGGATGAACTGGCACGAGACCACATCAGAACCGCTCGTGGAAAAGGAGTCAGCGAAAGAGCTGTTCTCCTTCGTCATGCATTACCTCGCGCAGTCATGCCTGCGATAACGGTCATCGGTGCCCGCGTTGGGCATCTGATCGCCGGAGCGGTTGTAATCGAGATAGTGTTCGGCTGGCCGGGAATAGGGCGCCTGCTTATTTCGGCTCTCCAAACCCGCGATGCGCCAATCCTGCTCGGACTCTTTCTACTCATATCCTTCACGGTAACCCTGGCAAACCTGTTCACCGATCTTCTGCATGCTGCAATCGATCCGCGAATTCGTCTCGCCTGATTTCGCACCCGGCGTGATTGCACCGGCGACGCGGTATCCGGGTTCAATTCTGCGGCGCCCCGGTGGCGCCGTCGGGGCCGCTGTGACCCTGATAGTCGTCGTCACCGCGATGTCTGCCCCTTTCCTGGCCACGTCGGATCCGTTCATGATCTCGGGCCCTGCGCTGTCACCGCCCTCGCATCTTCACCCTATGGGAACCGATGGACTTGGGCGGGATCTAATGAGCGGCATCCTCCATGGCGCAGGAACGTCGCTCATGATTGCCGTCCTCGTCGGGCTGATTGCTCTCGTCGTGGGCGTCGTGATTGGAGTTGTCGCCGGCTACCGCGGCGGAATTGTCGATGACGCGCTCATGCGATTCACCGAGATGTTCCAGGTGCTGCCGCGTTTTTTTCTCATCGCGGTAGTGCTGGCACTCTTTGGACCCGGGACCGATCGAGTGATTCTCGCCATGGGAATCACGTCATGGCCGCTTCTCGCCCGCGTAGTCCGCGCGGAAGTAATCGCCATTCGTCACCTGGAGTTCGTGCTTGCCGCGGAGGCGCTCGGCGCATCGCAGTTGAGGGTGTTTGTCCGGGTGCTCATCCCGCAGATGGCACCGAGCATACTCGTGATGCTCGGTCTGTTGTTCGGTCAGGTGCTGCTGCTCGAGGCCAGCCTCGGATTTCTCGGACTCGGCGATCCGGCGGTAATGACATGGGGAATGCTGGCCGGTCAGGCGCAGCAGTTCCTGCGTGTGGCCTGGTGGCTCTCGTTTTTTCCCGGGATGGCCATCATGCTGACTGTAATGGGATTCAACCTGCTGTCCGACGCGCTCTCAACTCCGAGGCACTCCCGCTAGTGGCCCCATGATGCTTCGAGAACGTAGAGTCCCGAATTGATATCCGTTACGAGTACATAGTCGCGCGCTTTCTTTTTTCCCGAGGCGGGAAGTGAAAGCATGCCGATGCTCATGACATATGCTTTTGACGGCAGAACTTTAGTGGGATCGGCGACATCTGGAGGTACGAAAGACGCTACTTCCCTGAGCTTGCCTCCCCTCAGATCGAACATGCGCGCGCCATCGGAGTTCCAGGGTACTACCGCGAAATTGCCGCGTACCGCGGGCCGCTGCGGCGAATGGACGCCCAGGTCCGCTGGAGGAAATACGCTCGACGCCGGAGTGCGGTAAGCGCCGAGTTCTTTCGGGTTCGCCGCGTCGGTCACGTCGATGAGACGCAACGCACCCCACTCACCTGGTGCGTCGCGCATCGTAGCGGTAACCCGTTCACCTCCGGCGCACTTTCCGCGTTCGAGCTTTGGGCAGAGCGCGCTTCTCAGCGCATCTCCGTCTGCCTTGTCGATCATGATCACTGGAATCGCAACGCCTGCCGGGTCGCCATCCGGAGAAAATGCCTCGGGGGCCGTGGCGCTCGTCTGAAGCACGATTACAGCGCGCGCTCCGGCACGTTGCGCGGCATTCACGCGGTCTGCCATAGAGCACACGGTGGCAGGCAGGGAATCCTGTATCGGCTGCTTGCCACGATCGACGAGTGCGATGCGTCCATCAGGATTGGTGAGGTACGGATCGGCAGGCACCTTCGGCGCGCCACCATCGTGCGACATGGACATGTCGGCGTGCATGTCATCCACGCCACCTGCCGGACATCCGCGGCCCAGGTATGCGAGTTCACCCCTGAGCTGAAATCCCGGCTGCCGGTAGAGCTGTGCTTTCCTCTGCTGGTCGTAAAGCGTGAAGATTGCCTCGCACGCGAACTTTGAACCTGCAATGGCCTGTGAACCCTCGACTTCGAGTGTAGTCAGTGGGCCAATAAAATCTGCTTCTGAAATGAGCGCCAGTTCGCGTCCATCCACGGTGGCCGAGCTGGCATAAGCAGCGCTTCCTTCGAACCGCCGGTGTTTTGGATATTGAAAATGGCCGAGCTTGCCGGGCGTTCCCGATGCGAGATCGACGACAAACAGCCCGCCGTCATAGAACGCCATCAAGCCACGGGTTCCTCCTTTAGCGAAGCCGGCTCCGTGTCCGGCGCTGAAAGGCCTGCACCCGTTAACGGAAAAAATCGGTTCGCCCGAAGGGGGAAAAGCGCCGGTCTGTTTTGGATTTCTTGGATCCGTAACGTCCACGATCCTGAAATCTCCAGAGGGAAATTTGCTCGCCGAAGCGCCCGGTTCTACCGACATGGAGAACACGCGGCCGTCGGCGCGCTGAACGAGCGAGACCGAATGTTGCGAGGATGCACACCTCTGTGTGCTCCGTTCGGGGGGCACGCCGCACGCCGGCACGCTGTCGGGAACCGCGATGTCTGCGTCTGCGTGGTAGCGCCCGAGGAGGAGCGGGGAAGACGGTGTCGTGATATCGTAGTAAGCGACTCCGCGCTCGATTGCCGCGCCAGCGCTACTGCAGACAGTCAGAGCCACCGCCAGCAGGTCACCTGCAAACTTCGGCGTCTTCACCCTCGCCGCAGAAACTCCGTGTGCCGCTACGCCCGCAGGGAGAGGAATCGTCCCGACAACAGCGGGTTTCTCGGGACGCGAAAGGTCCACGAGCTTTACTGAAACCGCAGGGCACGGGTACGGATTGTAGAGATGCGCGTGGACGCCCGCAGCGGCCATCATCCCCGCAGCGACAACAGCCGTCGTCCCGACCACGGTGATGTCGCCATTCAGGCCCGCGCCGCCCAGATCACTCTTCCCCACGAGCTTGAGTGACTGCGCCTGCACGCCAGAACTGATCAAAGTCAGTACGACTGCAACAAGGCGGATGCGGGATGACGGCGTGCGCATTTAGTGTCCTCTTTCTGTCAGTGATCCGGCGAGTTTCTCGATTGCTTTCACGGCCGGACCATTCGGGTCAAAATCAATCGGTGTTTTCCCAGCTCGTTCGGCGTCGAGCAGCGTTGAATCAAAGGGAATTTCGCCGATCAACTCAAGGGAATGCGCCGAGCAGAAGTCTGCGATTGCCTGTCGGTCTCCATCGTCTCGCACCTTGTTGGCAATGAGAGTGACATCGGTGATGCCCATCTCTGCAGCCAGTGCCGCCACACGCTTCGCCGTTTCCATCGACCTGTAATACGGTTCGATTGTCGCTACGAAACGCGAAAGGTGTCTGCCGGTTCCTCTCGAGAGGTGCTCGAGTCCCGCCTCCATATCGACGATGACATCGCGATCATCTTCTTTTCTTACTATCTCACCGAGTAAGCCGCGGACCGCGGCGTGGGCGCTGCACAGTCAACCAGCGCCGCCGTGGTTCACCTTGCCCATGATCAGAAGTCTTACTCCGTCAGGACCAGGCGCCGAGTGACGGGAGATGATGTCTTCAGAATCGGCGGTGAAGACCGAAATGGTAGTTCCATCTGCCTGCGGCTGGCGCTCCATCATGTTTCTTGGAAGATCCACTATCTCCTGCGCGGTGACGGGAGGAACTCCCAGCGTTACGGCAAGGTTGGGAGTGGTGTCGGCGTCTATTGCCAGAACCTTACGTCCCTGCCGCGCAAGCACCCGCGCCAGTGTCCCTGAGATTGTAGTTTTTCCGGTCCCGCCTTTTCCTGCTATTGCAACTCGCATCAGTGCTTGTGACCTCCGCTGGCGCGGACTGCGTGACACTCTGCCGCACCCGCTGGGTTATCGTGGCAATCGCAATTGGGATCGCTGCATTCGCCGTGTCCCTGTCCGATCATGTCTGCAAATTCATCGGCAAAACGGCGGCTCGCTTCCCGCCGACCTACGTCCGTGAGCCGGTACTCGCCTGCTTTCCCCGGCAGCTGGATTACGAAGCGGCGCTCCACCAACTGGGAAATGGTGGAAACGACTTCTTGTTCGGGGTGAGCAAGGAATCGTGTCATGGCGGGAAGAGTCGCGCTCGCAGTCATGCCTTCGCCTTCGAACCAGAACAGCAGTTCGAGCATTTCGTCGCGTCGGGCGATATCCTGCGCCGTGCCCTCGCCGGGAGTTGAATCGCCTTCTGTCATCTACAGGGTGCCTCGCTCTGTTGGGACCGCCAGCAACTCTTCAATTCGATCTACCGCTTCGTTCACCGCTTTGCGGACAGGCGGTGAAAGCTCCATTGCAAGATCATCCACCGGGCCGGGCTCACAACCCACAATGTACACCCGGGGCGGAAGCACGCCGAGCGCCTTGGCGACCGCGAGCGACCGGGAGGGGATGGCAACGTGCATATCCACCTCCTGAATCGACTCCACGGATTCAATCTCCAGAACGTAGAGGTCGCCCGGGCTGCCGCCCCGTGTCATCGCATCTACAACAATCAGGAAGTCACATGGTGTGAGCAGCTCCTGCGCGAGCCGGATGCCTGCTGTACCAACTTCCATCAATTCGATGCCCGCAAAACGATCCTGCCTGTCTTCAAGAGCGCGGATCACCTCGACTCCGAACCCGTCGTCGCCTCTCAGCACATTGCCGAACCCGGCAATCAGTGTCCTGCTCACCTCAGGCCTGCTTCGGAACCGGCTCCGTTCCAACTACGATGCGAATGTCGCCATCTATCTGCTTCACGGGAAAAATCCTCAGGCGGTCGTCGTCGGGAAAATCCACCCGGGCACCTGTGCGGACGTCATAACGACAGCCGTGCCAGCTGCATACAAGAATGCTGCCCTCCACCTTGCTGTAGGTAAGGGGAAGCGGACTCTCTCCGCACGCATTTGCAAGCGCGTAAAACTCCTCGTCAACGTTTACGACAACCACCGAATCAGTCTCGTTCAATTCAGCAGTGCGAAGCTCGCCTGGTGCAAGTTCATCAGCTCGAAACAGAGTCTTGTAGACGGGCCTCTGCGCGGTACGTCTTCCGCCGAGCTGCACAAGTTCGCCCGGCTTGACCTTGTTGCGCTCGCCGATGACGAGTGACTGGAATCCAATCAGCGGAATTCTGAGGGCCTCTTCGATGTCGTGCTTGACGTCCTCTTCGCTCAGCCCGCTGGCTTCGAGTCCATGCAGGCGCACGAAGACTTCACTGCCGGCGACCTCCAGCAGCTCGACGTCCACCCCGTGCGAGTGCAGGTGGCCGCGGACTGCATCGAGCGCTTCTTCTGTGATGATGCGCCGATCCACCGCGAGCAGATCGTACGACATGAAGAGCAGTCGAATTGCCGGGTCAGCGGTGAGTTTGTTCATGAAGGCATCCCCGCCCATGCTCTGGATTGCGCCAAAGAGATGAGACAGAGCCGTCCTGTGAACTGTATCGATTCCGGCGAGCAGAGCAGTAACCTGTTCGCGCACATCCGGATCAGAGTGTGTCTCCAGCCCGGCGATTATCTGAGAGATCTCGTCGAGAATGTCTTCGCGCTCGAGTTCTACGGAGCTTTCGTCCGATGCTTCGCTCATCAGATGGTGGTTCCGGGAGCGACAGGGTTGCCGAGGGCGCCAATGGGGAGCTGCGCGTAAGCGTTTTCATCGGTGGCAAAACTCATGACCCTGTCGCAGACACTGTCGAACACCGCGCTCACGGCATCGCTCATTGCTGCGCCGAACTCGTGAAGCTCGGGTTCCACCTCGACCACGACCACGTCAGCGGGGAGCGCGCCGAAATATCTGGCGACAACGAGAGTGTTTTCTACAGCAATGATTCCCGTGACAGCGTCGCTTACGGCGCGCTGAATTTCTTCATCGTCGGGAAGGACGCCGTCCCATCGGTAACAGCTAACTGTGCCGACAGGGCGGTCCGCCCTGCGGACGGCGGACACGACCACCATTCGGTCGAAGCGATTGTCATCCGCCTCGTCGTTGAGCCGCTGAATGATGGCAATCGGATTGTAGCTGAGGTCTTCGATACTGACGTTGGGTGGGCCGCCCCGCTTGGACAGCCGCTCCTGCACTTCTATCCCGATCGAGTAGTCACACAGATCGGGATAGCCGACTCCGCCGACGATGACGCGCAATGGCTCAGTATTCAGTCGTCCAGCCCGCAAGCGCACGTGTTGACTTCACGCGTGATGAGGCCACCCTCAGACTGAATGTGAGTTGTGCACGGCATACATGGGTCGAAGCTGCGAATAGCACGCAGCACGTCGAGCCCCCGGAATTTCTTTGGATCGTCGGTTTCTTCGAGCAGCGGAGTGTTGAGCACCGCCTCTTCGTACGGCCCCGGCTGGTTCCACCTGTCTGTGGGTGAAGCGTTCCACGTTGACGGCGTGAGAATCTGGTAGTTGGACACTGCTCCGCGATCGAGTGTCAGATGGTGCGTGAGGTAACCGCGGCCGGCGCCCCAGAAACCGACACCTTGCTGTTCTCCCCTCTTCGGCATCTTGAACGGTGTGCTTGTCTTCGTGTCGCCGTCCTTGAGGAGTTCCATCGCGGCAGTCCAGTTGTTGAACGCGATGAGGGTCGTGAAAGCCATGCAGTACGCCCGCGCACGGTTTCGCTCGAAAGCATTCCACACGTCGGGTACATGCCACTCGAGTTCCGTCTCCGGCAGCGCGCCACGTGGAACGCGCATCTTGAGTGAATGACCCGTTGATTCGATGTAGGGATTCTCCGGGAGTTTCTGCGCAACTGCTGTGTTCCAGAGTCGTGCGTACGCTCCGGCTTCCATACCCTGCCGATCCCAGCGAGGCGTGGTGTCCCAGGTGTATTTCTCTTTCCAGTTCTGCCCCTGCGGCCGTGGCCTCGTGATCTTGTTCCACGGGTGGTGCGGCGACATGGGATTGCCGCTCGGATCGGTTGGAAAATGCTGAGGCGGATTGCCTGGGCCTGTCCAATCCTCGTAGTACGAATGATCGATGAACTCTTCGAGGCCAATGTTGATGGTCTTCAGATCCGTGGTGACGAGCTTCCCATCTACGATCGCGCCTGGTGTCGCCCAACGCGCATTGCCCCAGACATCCGCATTCTTGTACGTCGCATCGTAGACGCCGGGAATGTCGAATATGCCCGTGTCGATCATGTTCGCCCTTCGCGCGCCCACCTGCTTGTACAGCGGATTCGCTTCGTAGAAGAACTCGGTGATGTCATCCCAGATGAGCGCGATTTTTTTCGAGTAGTCGAAGAACTGCCCGAGTCTCACCATCATCTCGTTCATGACGGTGAGATTGATGGTGGAACTCATGCCTCCCGGAACGATCGTCTGGGGATGCGGATACTTGCCGCAGATCAGTACGTACGCTTCGCGGGCAAGGCGCGTCATGTGAAGTGCTTCCAGATACAGCTTGCCGGTGAGCGGATTCAAGTCCGTCATCAGGTCGGCAATGGTGCGGTAGCCGTGTATCTCGGTATGGCGCGACTCCGTGTTCTTCGCCTTCTCGTACAGCGTTGGATTGGTCGGCTCTACTATGACCTGCGAATAGTCCGGACCGGCGAGCAGATGGAGATGCAGCGGATGGTCGTAAAGAAATTCGAGTGCAAGGGCGAGATTGCGGATGAGAACGCCAAGGGGCGGTGGCTCGCATCCGATCGCCATTTCAATTGCAAGCGCGGAGCATGTCGAGTGCACGCCGCCGCAGACCCCGCACGCGCGGCTGGTGATGAAAATCGCATCGCGAGGATCGCGTCCGATCATGATGATCTCGTAACCGCGGAACAGCGTGGCTACCGATCTTGCCTCGACCATCTTACGATTCTCGAAATCCGCCACTGAGTGAAACGCCAGCGCACCGGCAACCCGCGTAACGGGATCGAAGTCCATTGACTTGATGTGACCATTGCGGCGGACAAGCTCCTCGACTTTTTCTGCGGTGAGCTGCCGCGTGCCGCCCTGAGGAGTGGCCGTGCCCGTTCCGTAGGGATCACCTACGCCCTCACGCAGATACGGCTTGCCCTGCGCGTCGAACTCGACGGGAAGATTCTTGAAGCACATGTGAGTTCCGTGTCCTTAGGTGAGCTTGAAAACAGTGGCGGCGCGGCCAAGGTGGCCATCGGCTACGCGGAGTCCGTCGGAGAGTGTGCTCAAAGCACCATTGATCGTCGTCAGCTTTTCCGGAAGGGGCTGAGTGTGACCAGCCACCGCCTCCAGACCATCGGCAATAGCCGCGACATTCTTGCGAGCGCCGTTGAGCGCCCAGGCAATCCCTATGAGGTAGCCGGCAAGAGCCACTACAACCAGCGCAACAGTGATGAGAGTAAGCGTCAGCAGCATGTTGAGATCCTCATGTGGCTCTCGATTCGAGAACGTCGGCGATTGTTCCAAGTTTGCCTGCAACACTGCCTGCATTAGCCAGGATACCGGTGGCCACTTCTATAGTAGAGTCGAGCGCCACTATGTTAGCGGTATTTCCCGCGATTCCCGCCGCCGCAGTCAGCGCCTCAGCAGTGTAACGCTGGATTGATCGGGCAACAGCCCATGTGCGATGCAGCCAGTAAACCGCCAGCGGGACGAAAAGAACCAGCGTCAGAGTCAGGCCGACCTTCCAGATCGTGAAAACTGCCTCGGGGAACATGGGTTCTGAGTTCATTTCTGCCCCTGTGCTGAAACAGCCGTGATCACTCCGCCCAGGTTGGTGTCGATCACGCCAAGGCCGTCGCGAATAGCGGTGAGGCCGCCATTAAGCTGAATCACCTGCGGCGCGAGCGCGCCAGTCTGAACCTCGATCGCCCTTACCCCCAGGCGGATCTTGGAGAGAAAGCTGGCGCGAACACCGAAATTCTTGATTTCCGCACCGCCCACCTCTTCAAGAGTCTTGTCAATCAGAAGGAGAAAGATCGCAAGAGCGATGAACAGCGCAGCGGCTCCAATTACCGAAATCAGCGCGAGCAACGTCATGGTATTCATCGCATCCACTCCGGTCCGATGATGCATGCAGGACAGCCCGGACATTCCTTCGCGTGAGATTCAACCCCCGCAGTCGCGTTGATAATTCCCACCGCAGAAGTGAGTATCTGGCCAGCTACGAGATTGGTTCTCCTCAGGAGAGCGATATGAATCGTGTTGTTGGCGATTCGCTGTCCGGTGTTCCAGATGGCGGAAACACCGCCGCGAATGTCGCGTGAGGTGCGAAGAATCAGCGTGAGAAGCACTGCCACTACCAGAACGACAACGAAGTAGACCACGAGTGTAGTAATCCAGATTTTCTGGACTGTTTCTGGTGTGATTTCAGCCACCTTTCACCCCTCCGGCTCCGGCGTGACTCTCGAGCGCCTCAGCAAGGGCGCCGCCTTTGGCTTCGATGCTCTGTACGGTCTCGAGAATTCCTGCGGCTACTTCGTTGGTTGTCTGGAGTTCCCAGATGGGCTGGGTACTGGCCCGAATCTTTTCAGCGGCACCGAGTGCGCGCACGGCATGAGCGAGAATACTGCGTGCCGTCAGCCAGATTACGATCAGGAGCGTCGCGGCGATCAGTATCACGACGACCGCCACCATCATCCAGAGGCGCCACGCGCCCCACAGCTCAGTGTCTGTCACGGGTGTCCTCGATGGTGGAGCTCTTGTCCAGGTAATCGCCCTTTACGCCAGGCCGATCACCACCCCAGAAGCGGTCTTCCTCACCGGCCGGCCGGCCGGGTTTCCTCGCACCCCAGTACTGCCACTTCTTGTAAAAGAATTCCATCACCTTGAGAGGTACAGTTTCCGCCGGTGGATTTCCCCAGCCCGTCGGGATGGCGCCTTTCTTGTCCCATCGCACTTCGCGATTGCCATGCCTGTTGCTGAGGCGCCGGAGACGGCGAATTACACTTCCCGTGGCCATCGACATCGACGTCGAGAGCAGGCCGCCCGGAGGCGCCTTGTAGAAAGGCGAGAACTTGTCGGGGAAACCCGGCATGGTGCAGGCAATGCAGACACCGCCCGCCTCCATGCATCCTCCCATGTGATTGATTGCGCCGCGCTTGACGATGTTGCAGTTCACAACGGGCCCCCAGCAGCCAATCTCGACAAGGCATTCCGGGTCGCCATAGTGATGTGCAAAAACTCCCTCTTCGTAATAGCCCGCGCGCGTGCATCCACGGTGAACCGTTTCGTTGAACAACCACGCCGGCCGTCCCAGCTCGTCGAAACTCGGC
This sequence comes from Gemmatimonadaceae bacterium, assembly GCA_046593625.1. Lineage (GTDB taxonomy): Bacteria > Gemmatimonadota > Gemmatimonadetes > Gemmatimonadales > Gemmatimonadaceae > UBA4720. The sequence goes on from JBKJNN010000125.1 coordinate 38,304, forward strand.
AATGGTCCGAGCCCCTGAAGGAAAAGCAGAACGGCAAAAACGGTTTCTGTAAAGTTGTCGCCCTGCGGCGCACAGCCCGGAATGTTGATGACGGGAAGTCCGAAAGCGCTCCTGTAGTCCTTACCCAGGAAGTCCATCAGGCTCATCGCTCCTGTCGGATTCCCCTCGGCAGATGGAATCCCGCCCCAGGTGGCGCAAGTGCCGATAGCGATTGTTGCAGCTGCTCCCGGTGCCAGTCGAGAGAGCCAGGTGGCTGAAGGCACGGGGGAGCCCTCGCCTCCTTCCGCTAGAACCTCCGAACCCATCGCCGAGAAATATCCTCCGGTACGAGCTGCGATCCGTTCGTCAGCAACTGATCCTTCGGCAACGATCACATAGGGATCTTCGAGCTTCCCCTCCCACGCGTCCTTGAAGGGCTGAATGAACGCCTCACCAGATTCGACGGAGAGAACTGTGTGATGAAGAATCACCTGCGGCATGGTCGGAACTGTGCCGAGTAGGAGGCCTTCAATCCCGGGGTTCGTCGCGCCAGCAACCGCAACCGTGCAGCCATCGCAGCTCATTCCTGCAATCCAGAATACATGCACTGTCTTGATTGGGCCGAGCGGCAGCCGCTGCGGCTGCTCCCTTGGCATCGTCGCGGGAATGGGAGGCTGGTGTCCCTGGCTTACTTCTGGTTCGACGACTGTGGCCATACCGACTCCGATGTACGAGTGGCTGAGATCCCTTTTCCTGTCGATGGACTGCAATTCCCGGGCGCGTCTTTTCAGAGGCTCCGGCCCGACTGAAAGGGTAGCAGTAAACACAGTGCCTCGCAATAATACGCGGATGGTAAAACATCGGATCCATGCCGCATTCACGGCGGCCATCCTCGCCCTCAGCGTCTCTTCCTGTGCCAGTCGGGACAGCCAAACCGATAAATCGAGCGCATCTACACTCCTTATTGGCACCGGAGCGGATAACAGCCCATCCGGTGCATTCCAGGCCCGGCTTGGCGTCTATCCGTTGAACGCGAACGTGGCCGAGACGCTCACACATCTGGGTGCGGACTTTCAGGTCGAACCGCTGCTCGCGACGCGCTGGGAATACATGGGAGGCAACACGTGGCGCTTTCATCTGAAGCAGGGCGTATTCTTCCACGACGGGCAGCCGTTCACCTCACGCGCCGTAGCTGAATCGATCGCTCTGGTTGTCAAAGCAAAAGCGGGCTACAGCGGTCTTGGCGAGAAGTCTGTGAAGGAGGTGGACGATTCCACGGTGGACATAACGCCGGACCGGCCGAACATGCACCTTCCCCTGCAGTTGGTGCATCCGAATTATGCGATCTTTGCCCCCGGCTCGACTCCGTCCGTTCGTCCCGTAGGAACGGGGCCATACCAATGGGTGCAATACACGCCGTACGACCGCGTGGTGGTTGCGAGAAACGAACGCTATCGAGGCAAGCCGCCTCTTGCCGACACGATCATATTTCGATTTCTCCCCGATGCGAACACCAGAACGTTGTCGCTCCTTGCAGGCGAACTCGATCTCGCAATGGATATTCCGCGTGAGCAGCTGTCGAGGATAGCCACGAGCGGCGCTTTTAGGGTTTCGCGATCGTCCGCCGGGCAGACAATGGCGTTCCAGGTAAACTCGCACGGAAGCGCTCCCCACGACCTTCTCCGCGACCGGCGCCTTCGTCTCGCAGTTGCGCACTCGATCAATCAGGAGCAGCTCATTCGGGATCTGTGGCACAATGAAGCCGTCCCGCTCCACACAATGACCATCCCCGCAATTCTCGGCACCTACGCCGAACGCGTGCATGGCATCGCCTTCGATACGCAGGCAGCGGGGAAGCTGCTCGATGAAGCCGGATGGCGAATGGGACCAGGCGGAGTCCGCATCAACTTGCGCGGACGTCGACTCGAACTTGAGATGGTCGCCAGCGTCGAAGCCGAATCGGGTGCCGTCGAGTTGCTTCAGGCTCAGATGAAGAAGGTCGGCATTGACGCGCGATTCACCCGGCTCCCCGATCCGGGAGCTCTGAACGCGCGCCTTACGGCTGGCGCGTTCGACCTCAATCTGGCGATATCAAATCAGAACGACGCGGATCCCCTCTTTCTCCCGGCACTGCTGTACTACTCGAAGTCCGGCCGACCCTTTGCGCGGTGGTATGCTGCCGGTCCACAGCTCGACAGTACCATCGAGGCGGGACTCGCTACGTCAGACCCGGCAGAAATGCAGCGCCTTGCCGCAGAAGCGATTCGAATTGCCGTGGACGACGAAGCAGTCTGCATTCCCGTTGCGGGGTTGTTCAGGATATACGCGATGAGGTCCAACCTCGATGGATTCAATCCGCATCCGTCGCAGACAAACCAGTCATGGTCGGCAATCAAACGTATTCCTTGAAGTAGTCACTGGCGGAATAACGCGCATTCCGTATGATTCGCGCTTCTGCGCAAAACGCAATCAGCAATTCAACGACTCCATGAGGTACATGCCAACCATGTCCAAGCGCTCCGATCTTCGTGTTGTGCCAGCGTGCACGATGCGCCGCCTTCTCGTGACATGCCTCGCCATCCTTTCCTGCGCGCTCGTTGCGTTTCCCGCTCCCGCATCCGCACAGGGCACTGGCGTCATCGCGGGAACAGTGGTCGATGAGGCGGGCACAGCAGTAGCTGGCGCCGAGGTGCAGCTGCGGAGCACGAACAGCGGTGAGTCGAAGCGAACCTCTACCGATCGCAGCGGCAGGTTTTCCTTCACCCGAATCGCTTCCGGCGACTACACAGTTGTTGTTGCGATGCTTGGCTACAGGCCCACCACCGTTGCTTCCGTGAGCACCGGCGCTTCGGGATCGTCAGATCTCAGACTGTCGATGCGGCGCCGCGACGTTCTCGAAACCCTGGTCGTAACAGGCACTCGCAGTGCTCAGGAAATTGGCAAGATCGCGAGCGCCGTGACTATCGTCGGTTCCGAGGATATTCAGAAAGGCCAGCGCGTCAGCACGCTCGAAGAGTCGCTTAAGGCGGTCACGGGAGTTCGCATTGAAGACGAGCTCGGTGGCAACGGCTCACGCGTGCGAATCATCATGCGTGGCACCGGCACACGCGCCAACAGCCCCGCCGGCTCGGGTGTTCGCGGAGTGAAAGTCCTGGTGGATGGAATTCCGAAGAACAAC
>JBKJNN010000144.1:0-2604 GCA_046593625.1 Gemmatimonadaceae bacterium
GGTCTTGCTGCGTCCCAGCGAACCCGGAAGGATGCGAGTCCCGCAATACCCCACGGCCATGATTGCAACCAGCAGCGCGCCGGTGATCATCGCGCTGCCACTGAGCAATGGCCGCCCGCCTCTTTCCCGACGCGTGTCGCGGTTTTCGGGTGCGTCAGTCATTCATCGAGAGCGGATATTTCTGCATCTGGAATCCCGTTGGTGAACCGCACCTTGACCTTCCACGGATTGCAGCACACTTCGCAGTCCTCAACATATTCCTGAAAACTTCCCCCGCCCGGATCAACGGCAATCGTCACAGCCTCACTGCAGTAGGGACAAATCACATCCGCCGAGGTTTCAGCAACCCCATCGCCGAGAGGGAACTCAGCGTCTATATCCACCTCGTCATCGGCATCGTCACCGTTCAGAAACTCAGTCATCTCATTTAAACTACGTCAGCCACCATGTATCAGGTGGCACCGGCGTCGGCCCGTAGGAGAGTCATGCGGAACTCACTTCCTGAATCGAGGACACTGGTGAGTGTGAGGTCTCCCCCCATGCCACGCGCCAGGTCGCGGCTGATCGAAAGCCCGAGTCCGGTCCCTTCCACCGCCCTGGACCGACTGGTATCGACCTGAACAAATGGCTCAAATACCTTGCCGGTCATCTCGGCGGGTATGCCGATTCCGTTGTCGATCACCGTCAGGTAGATACGATCCGAACCGTCGTCTCCCGCCTCGATACGGACGATTCCACCCTCGGAAGTGAACTTGATTGCATTGGTCAGCAGATTGAGGATTATCTGTTGGATCTTTTCCCGGTCGCCGCTCACCATCAGGTGCTCCGGAACATCCACCTCGAGGTGCAGCGACTTGGATGCAACCTGCGGATAGATCATGGGCGTCATGTTTTCCACGACTTCCCTCAGCTGCACTATCTCGATCTTGTAGTCGACCTTTCCAGCCTCGATTCGGGAAAGGTTGAGGATGTCATTGATGAGACGAAGGAGGTGCCGCTGGCTTCGGTCAATCCGGGCAAGGGCACCCTTCTGCTCCTCCGATACAGGTCCATGCAAACCCATTTCGAGGAGCTGGACATAGCCGCCGATTGCATTGAGCGGAGTGCGCAGCTCATGACTCATGACGGCGAGAAACGCGCTCTTCGCATGATTGGCCTCGTCAGCGGCAGCACGCTCGCGTCGCAGGTCTTCGTTCAGACTCTGGAGTGCTTCGCCCTGCTCCTCGGCCTGCACCGCCTGGTCCTGAAGTTTTTCCTGCTGCAGCTCGAGCTCAACAGCTTGCTCCTCCAGCTTCTCGTTTGCCAGTGTGAGTTCGCGGGAGGCCGCTTCAGCCTCCTGTTTGGCCCGCAACAGCGCATCCTCGAATTTTTTGCGCTCGGCAACTTCGACGAACACGCAGTCGAGGGCCATGGCGCCATCGCGCTCGCGCCGATCGGCGTTGCAGAGCACTCCCACCTGCTCCCCGGCGCTGGTCTGTAGCAGCAGGAATATCTCCCTCGCGCTCCCGCGAAGCTTCAACATGGGAAAGAAGTGAGTCTGGTAGAAAATCCTGCCGCCCATGGTGAGTATCAGCTCGACGCTCCTGCCTTCGAGCGCCTCGCGGAGAAATCCAAGCCGTTGCAGCAGCGTGGAGTTTATTGCCCTGATTGTTCCATCGTCTCCCAACGATAGAAAACCGCACGGCGCACTGTCCAGCAGGCTATCCACGAAAGCTCCCCGGCTGCGACTCCACCTTATGCGGACATGGCTTCAGAAGAAGCCAGATACTCCTTCATCAAAGCGATCGTCTCTTCCGGCTCGCTCATGTGGGGACAGTGGCCTGTTGCCTTCATCATGCTCAGAGCGCTGTTCGCCAGATGTTCGTGCATATACATCCCCACCTCGGTGGGAGCGATCATGTCCTCGCTGCACTGGAGGATCAGCGATGGCGTTTTGGAATCCACAAGGTCCTGCCTGTTGTCGGCCAGAAAAGTGGCCTCGGCAAATTGCCGTGCGATGATCGGATCGGTCGAACAGAAACTTGCCGTCAATTCTTCGCCAATCTCCGGCCGATCAGGGTTCTTTACGATTGCGGGACCCAGGAAATTTGCCCATCCAATGAAGTTTCTCTCCATCATCTCGAGCAAACCCGTGATATCCGCGCGCTCGAACCCACCGACGTACCCCTCGTCATTCATGTACCGCGGGGATGGACCGATGAGGATGAGGTTTGCGAACCGATCAGGTTGGCGATTTGCCGCCAGAACGCCGACCATGGCACTCACGGAATGGCCGACGAATATCACATCGCGCAAATCGAGCGCCTGGACGACGTCGAGAACATCCTGCGCGTAGCCATCGAGTGACGAATATCGTTCGGCGTCGTAAGCGGAGACGTCGGATTTGCCGGCGCCCACATAGTCGAACAGCACCACCTTGTAATCATCTTCGAATGCGGGAGCTACATAGCGCCACATGTTCTGGTCACAGCCAAACCCGTGTCCAAAAACCATTGGCTGAGCTCCGCTGCCCGATACTTTCACGTTGTTTCTCGCTGCAATCCGATCGTTCATTCCGCATTCCCCTGAGACAGGCTCGACCCAAGCCGAAGAATCTCCTCGACA